>JBDHYK010000008.1:0-33969 GCA_039811305.1 Niabella sp. | reverse complement strand
CTGAGTTTAAGGCGAAAAATAATTCTGGATCATTTTAAAGACCTGGTAGAAGCAATTTACAGCACCTAATCTTTTAAAATGGGCATAGCAGGTGCTAAGTATATTTTTTATGAAACTTAACGGGAGTGATTCTCTGTCAATTGCCTCTTCATTTTTTGCAGAAAACTTTTGATGTGGTTCAATATCCAACCAATTGAAAACTCAGTTTTTTGCCTGTTGGTTGCAGATCAAAATGCGGGGATCTATTGTATCCCACGTAGTGTTCTACAGAAAGAAATATACAGAAAAAAAGTCCCTTTTTTCTCTTCAGACGGGAGAAGGTGTAGGCTAAATAAAAATGACAAGCTTCGGGTGTGCAGCGTGGTTTTGAACTTGTTTGAAAAAAAATTGTTTTACTTTTATAAAATTATTAAACCCGAAGTTCAAACCAAAAATCAAGTTGATGTCCTATAAAAAGAAAGAGATATACGATGAGCAGGTAACGCAGGATCTAATCGTAAACTACAAAAGCATTTTAAATTCAATTGGTGAAGACGCAAACCGGGAAGGTTTATTAAAAACACCCGAACGCAAAGCAAAGGCACTTCAGTACCTTACCCAGGGGTATCAAATGGATGCCCATGCCATCATTAATTCGGCAAAATTTCATGAAGACATAAGTGAGATGGTTATTGTGAAAGATATTGAATTGTTTAGCCTCTGCGAGCACCATATCCTCCCATTTTTTGGCAAGGCACACATTGCGTACATCCCCAATGGATGGATTACCGGACTGAGCAAATTGGCAAGGGTAGTGGATGTTTTTTCGCGTCGGTTGCAGGTTCAGGAGCGGTTGACGGTGCAAATTATGAATGCCATTAAAGAAACCCTTAATCCCCACGGGGTAGCCGTAGTCATTGAAGCGCAGCACCTTTGTATGATGATGCGTGGCATTCAAAAACAAAACTCGGTTACTACTACCTCTGCTTTTGATGGTGAGTTTAGAAACCACTCTTCACGAAGCGAGTTTTTAAGGCTGATTGGCGCAGATCTTAGGTAAACTTTTAAGGTATCAGATTAACAGGGAGCACCCATTCAAAAAAGAATTTATTTTTGGGTTGGGGCAGTGGATTTCGGATAAAAAAGCCACCGCGAACTCCAAACGTTACCGGAAGGGAATTCCACCATTTGGTATCGAAGAAAAGTTCTGCACCTGCGCTTTGTAATTCTCGAACTATCTTTATTGTAGTTGCATGAATTTTTGTATAATCGTAAAAAAAATTCGTCCGTACCCGTTGCAAATAAAATAGATTAGCAAAGCCCCAATCGGGATAAAACAAAGGGAAATGATAATTGAGGGTTGCCGCCACTAACTGATTGGCATACAGAGGCGTATAGCCCCTACTATACGGGAAATTATTGGCAAATACCCGATGCCCTGTACCTGCTTGTTGCGAAGCGCCGGTAAGAATAATATGGTTAGCGGGGAAAAATCCGGGCAAATAAACGCTCGCCCTACTCAACAACTGCCATGCTGTATAAAAACTGGTCGTATGCCGGTATTGAAACTGCACCTGATAGCCAAATCGGGGGAAAATATCCTGCCGTGCTTTTTGTACCTGCTGTCCCCAGTTTAAAAAATGGTATAAATAGCCATAGTGCCGTGAAACGGTATCTTTAAACAATCCTTTATTTTGCTCCGAACGATACACATAGTTGGTGCCGAGGACTAAGATTTTTGTTGTTCTACCCGATGCCCAGCTTAAAGGAACACTCATACCCGCATAACTGTCCCATTGATTCCATTGTCTGAGTTTTTGAAGAACGGAATCCTGGCGATTAAAAGTGAATGTGCTCCCCACAGTTATATGGGGAAAAAGTCCTCCATACACGATACTTCCACCAACGGCATGCGATTTTTCATTCTCGTTGAAAACGTAAGATAAATTTGTTCTTACCGTATTTAATACATTATTGCCGTAAACAGTAAAACTGTAATGTGGATCTTCATAAAAAGGCCGCCAGCTATGAAAATTAAAGGGATGGCTCAACTTCCTATATTTCGTAACCGGGTACTTATTATCGGAAACCCTATTTAAAAAATTCTCAGTAGCGGGTGCATCAGTGGGTGCAATTCCGGAACGCTGTTTTGAAAAACTATCTATTGACATTTCTTCCCATTTCGCTTCTGTCCTTGCTACTTGTCGCAAACGATACCCATAGGCAGTAAAGCTGCTCCATGTTATTTTTTCATGTGCTGCATTGGGGTAATAGTTGGTCAGGTCGGCTGTCTTTAGTTTTAATAACTGATGGGTGTGGACGTTCAGCGAGAAAATATCGTCGTGCAAACCGTTAGCCGCGGTAAACAGCACTGTATCTCCCTTTACAAAAACTTCACCCATCGTATTGTATACCGGTGGCGTAAGGGGTTGAATCTGATTCAGATGAAGCTTTAGTAACCCCAAAAAATTGGCTCCTTCATTATTTCTCAAAACGGCCACTACGGTACTGTCATTTACGAATTTTGGGTTTACAAAGTAGGAAATACCATCCTGCTCCCATTTATTTTTTACAACTCCTTTTTCAAGGTCTAATATCACAAGACTGGAACCACCATTCAATTTTGCATGATTGGCTACAACGAGTTTTCCATCGGGTGAAATATCGGGCGAAAAGTATCTTGTTTTATGGCGCCATGTTTCTTGCTTGCGGGTTTTAATATCCAATATTTTTATTACACTGTAATCCAAACTACGCCAACGAGGATGGCTTTCATAAGCAGCATACACAATTTTTCCACTACTGTATCCAAACTTTTCCTCCAAACTAATATCCCTGACCCTTAGGGTATGTTCGCCAGAGCCATCTTTAATTACAAAAGCAGGGCGTTTTTTATACGAGGTTTTCAGGTAAAGCAAAGAGTCGGGAGCAATCGAGTAAGGATTAAAATAATTAACGTAACTATTGTTAGTTGGCGGAGTAGCTTTTGGGGTACCAGCACCGTTATAAATCTCTTTATAATAATCAAATGCGTTTTTAACGAATGTTGTATAGGAAAGTCCGGAATAATTCTTCACGGCCTTTTGCATGGGGTAAAAGGCATTTTTCCAGGCGCTGGCTTCCTGGGTAACCTGTTTCCAAAAATCATTTCCATACTTTACATAACCATAATTGACCAATAGGTAACCCAGATCGTAATGATTCGGTACATAATGCTTAAACGAGCCGTTCCGTAATTTCATCCAGCTATACTTCTTTCCGGAGGTCCATAATGCAGGATACGCTTTCAAAAAAGAGGGCATTCGACCCCTACCCTGGCGAGAAAGCAGGGTTTCCTGAAACACGGCATCGCCCTCGAAAAACCAGTTAGGAATCGCTGCATTGGTAGCTAAGGCATGCCCCTCCTGTCCTAATAATAAACTGAGAGTTTTACTGAAGCCGCGATAAAAATTATTATACTGTTGCACATGGCGATACTCGTGCAAGGTGAGTTTATCTGCCCAGCCCAGACTTCCCATTTCAAAATTGTCGGGCGAGGGGGTTAAATAAAATTCGCTACGAAAAGGTGCCAACCCCACATACCCATTGGCCACCACGGGCGTGTTTTGTAAAACAATGTCAATTTTCTTTGTTCTGTTCCCCAACGACAACAGTGTGCCGGAAGCCATATTGTGAACAAGATTCGCTACTCTCCATGCGGTACTGTCCAACCCCTGTGGGAAGAGCACCCGAACGGTATCGGTATTTATTTGCTGCCACCGGGCAGAAAATCGGTTTCCTCCAAACTCCTGAGCCCTCAATACCCCACCGCAACCAAATAAGAAAAACAACCAAAATAACCGCGCCCCCATACTATTTTTATATAAAGAAAGACCAAAATACGGTAACCCCCGACTTTAATTTATAAAATTATCAAAATAGTTACGGAGAATTGTTACAAATTTGCTGGAAGGGGTTGAATAAATTAATTTTACCGATCTTTAATGAATACCTACTCTGAAGAAACTTAAAAAAATAGTATTAATCGCCTTGGGTTCGATGGTTGTTTTAGTAACAACATTGGCACTATTGATTCAATTACCCGTAGTACAGAACTGGCTGGTTCAGAAAATTACAGCGCATTTATCTAAAGAATTACAGACTCAGGTAGCGATAAAAAAAGTAGATTTCTCCCTATTCAACAAAATGTATCTGCAGGGTATCCTGGTAAAAGATCGGCATCAGGATACGATTCTGAGCGCAGGAACCGTAGCAGTAAATATCACAGACTGGTTTTTCTTAAAAGAGAACATTGAGCTGCAATATATTGGGCTTAGTGATGCCTTTATTCATTTGCAACGCAGCGATTCAATATGGCGCCACCAGTTTTTGGCCGACTATTTTTCTTCACCATCTGATGGGGCAACCAAAAAGAAAGGAACCCTCAACTTAGCCATAAAAAAGGTTGATATTCACAATTTAAAACTGATTCAGGCCGATGGATGGTTAGGCCAGAACCTGTCTTTATCGCTCTCGGATTTAAAGCTAAACCCACGAAAAGTAGATTTTAATAATCAATTTATTGATTTGGGAACTCTTGAAATTAACCGTCCTCATTTCGCTATCAGAAACTACAAAGGCAATAAGCCGTTTGGGAAAAGATCGTCTCAAAAAAAATTATCGAAACCCGTGAACGACAGCCTTAAATTACAATGGAACCCCGATCAATGGAACGTGATCGCCGACAGGATTCTATTGCGAGATGGCAATTTTAAAAATGATAATGATGAGATGCAAGCCCAGCCATTGGGCCAGTTTGACGGAGGTCATCTTGAGTTTGCAAGCATCAACGGCGAGCTCAGTAATCTGGTTTGGAACCGGGATACCATCTCGGCAGCTATTCGAATTGGCACCAGGGAAAAAAGTGGTTTTCATGTCAAACACCTCATAGCAAAAGCAAAGTTTACACCTCGTGAAATGACTTTCAACGATCTGGATATTGTTACCAACACCAGCCACGTGAAAAATTATTTCAGCATGAAATATGCCGACTTTGGCGACTTAAACAATTTCATTGAGAAAGTAAAATTAGAGGGGCGTTTTGTTGACGCTCATGTAACCAGCGATGATATTGGTTTTTTTGCACCCGATCTTAAAGCCTGGAAGAAAAAATTTTTGTTAAACGGTTTTGTTTCCGGCCCGGTAGCCTCTCTGGCAGGAAAAAACCTTCAGGTGCAAACAGAGGGCGCCACCTATTTTAAAGGAGCGGCAACGCTGAACGGGCTACCCAATATTAACGAAACCTTTATTGATGTAAAAGCAGACGATTTTAAAATCACGCATCAGGATGCAACAATTATTATCCCCTTATTAAAAACCATTACTTATCCCAACCTGCGAAAATTGGAATACGCGCAGTTTCAGGGAAATTTTACTGGCTTTATTAATGATTTTGTAACCTTTGGCACCCTCCAAACCGCCTTGGGCGCTATAAAGGCCGATGTGAACCTGAAACTGCCAAAAGGCAGAAACCCTGTTTATTCAGGTAATGTAGCCACTACCCGTTTTGATCTGGGTAGTTTTTTAAACGACACGGCACTGGGCTACATGGGTCTCTCTGCCAAACTCAAAGGCGCGGGCTTCAATCCCGAAAAAGACAATATTGCCCTGGAAGCCAAGGTGCAGTACTTTGACTATAACAAATACCGGTATCAAAATATTGATTTAAACGGCGAGGTGAATAAACGAGTTTTTCAGGGTATTGTTCATCTTGCCGACTCCAATGCGCATCTTACGCTGAACGGTCTTATTGATTACAGAAAGGCTATTCCCGAGTTTAACTTTTTATCTAAGATTCAAAAATTGAATCTGCAACCGCTGCATTTTACCAAAGACAGTATTTTGCTCACCGGCAATATCAATGCACAATTTCAGGGCAAAACCATTGATGACTTTTTAGGTCATGCAAGTGTGTCAGAGGCAACTTTAATCAGGAATGGCGATCCTCTTTCCTTTGACACATTGGCACTTACCTCTACAATTATTGATGATCAAAAACATCTTACCCTTAGCTCCAACGAATTCACGGCACAGCTCACTGGCCAGTTCACAATAAGTGAGCTGCCCAATTCGGTAACCAGCTTTTTAACGCATTACTATCCTGCCTATATAAAGCCCCCCAAAGTAGTTCCTGCTAATCAAATCTTTTCGTTTGATGTGAGCACCCGTGATTTTGACAACTTCGCGAAGATGATAGACAGCAGTTTTTCCGGTTTCAACAACAGTCGTATTACGGGCAGTATCAATACCGTACTAAACCATTTACACTTAACAGCAGAAGTACCCGGTTTCCATTTCAAACAGTTTCAGCTTTCCGACATAAATATCACGGGCCTTGGCGACCATGACAGCCTTTCGTTAGACGGGAGCATTGCCAATATTGCGGTTACCGACAGTCTTGATATTCCTATGGTAAAATTTATGGTACATGTAAAGGATGATGTTTCCAAAGTTAAAATTTTCACCAGGGGCGCCTGGGCTGTAAACCAGGCTGCCATCAATGCAACCGCATATACCTACACCGATGGGGTGAAAATTGACTTTCAACCTTCCACCTTTACAGTAAATGGGAAAAACTGGATTATAGATGAAAATGGCGAGTTGGAACTTCGAAACAATATGCCGGCTCACGGTCAGTTATTGATGCGCGAAACCAACCAGCAAATACTGGTACAAACACAACCCTCTGATGTAGGAAACTGGAACGATATTGCAATAAAAATTCAGAACCTGAACATCGGCGATATTGCCCCTTTTATACTCCCTCACAACCGCCTTGAGGGGCTTATCAGCTCTCAGATACTGATTGAAAACCCTGGGAAAAAAATGCGAATCCTAACAAATGATTTCAGCGGTAGCGCTATTCGTTTTGACAACGATTCATTAGGAAATATTTCGGCAAAAGCCCTTTACGATGCAGCCACGGAAGAGCTACGGGTTGACGGTACCACGCTGAACCCCGAGAAAAAAGATCTGGCATTTAATATGCATTTATACTTCAAAGACAAGCAAAGCCAGGCTAAAAACGTGATCGCTTTAAATGCCACCCGCTTCGATCTGAGGTATTTGAATCGTTTTCTTGAGTTTTTGTTTTCAGACATACATGGTGAAATTACCGGTAAGTTCGAAATTAGAGGGCCCTTTGACGGATTGTACGTTGTTGGAAAGGGGCGTTTGCACGATGCGGGCTTAAAAGTAAATTTCACTCAATGCCATTACGATATTGAAGATCACGAAATTCAGCTTACAACAAACGAAATCAATTTAAACGGAATGGTACTGCGCGACACCGTAACCAATAACCCTATTTACTTGCGAGGCAGTGTGTTGCACCAGGCGTTCAGCAATATGTTCTTCGACTTAACCGTATCTACCCGTAAACCCGGTACTCGTGGCGAAAAAGACAACCGCCCGGTACAGGTATTAAATACTACGTTCAACGATAATAAAATTTTTTATGGTGATGTAAAAGCCACCGGATCATTTGCGCTCATTGGCCCGGCTGATAACAGTTATATGAAAATTGATGCGATCGCATCCACCGAGCATCAAAGCAATTTCACGATAGCTTCCTCCGACAGTAAGGCAGGCCGCTTGCCCGATTGGATGGTAGAACGAAAATTTGGGGTTTTTATGGGCGACAGTTTGTTTAAAAATACAACTGCGAATATCATTTACGACTTAGACGTTACCGCCAATCCGAACCTATTGATGAAATTCGTAATGGATGACCTAACCGGTGATGAAATTACCGGACGCGGTTCCGGCACATTAAAAATACGGTCCGGCAGTTCGGAACCCCTAAGTATTCGAGGGCAGTTCGACATTGATGAAGGAGTATATAATTTTACGTTTCAATCCTTCTTTAAGAAACCCTTTATTATTCAAAAAGGAAAAGAAAACTACATTGCCTGGAATGGAGATCCTATGAAGGCTACCATTAAATTAGACGCCTACTATAAAGCCGAAAGAGTAAGTTTTACTCCCTTATCCTCGGGTTATAATTTAGACGAAAACCTTACACGGGTACGAGAAAACGTGTACATTCTGGCTACCCTTACGGGGGAACTCTTCAGACCGGAGTTTAAATTTGGCTTAGAAATGGATCCCAACAGCCGGGCCAGCAACAACTTTACAATAACTAATGTATTAAACCAAATACAAAATAACGAAAACGAAATTACCCGGCAGGTAACCTATCTGATTGTTTTAAACAGTTTTGCCCCACCCGAAAGTGGTGTTGCCAAAACAGGCCTGGGCAACGCAGTTAACGAATTTGGTTACAATACCATTTCCAGTATCTCTGGTTTATTATTCAATGAAATAAATAAAAAACTTAACAGCGAACTGACAAAAATATTTGGCGATAATGTAAGCCTGGTCTTAGGAGGATCGGTTTATAACCGCAACCTGCTTGCCAACACAAGCAGTGCCTTTAACCCCAACCAGGCAAATTTTACCGGGGCACTGTCGTTTCCTATATTTAACGACAGGTTTATATTTTCGCTCGGAAGTTCGATGGAAGTGCCTTTGCAAAGTTCGCTGCAACAAACCGTGCAGTTTTTGCCCGATGTAACCCTGGAATGGGCAATCAATAAAAGCGGCACCATTAGAGCCACTCTTTTTTATCGTGAGAACCTGGATTATCTTACCACATCCAGTACCGGGGCTGCCAAACTAAAACGAACCGGAGCGGGTATTTCTTATCGAAGAGAATTTGAAAGTTTTAAAGATCTGTTTCAAAACGCAAATAGAACACGATCGCCCAGGCTTCAAAGTAATCTTACCGATTCCATACTACCCAGTCCTGAATTTCTTAAAACCAAAGACAGCAGTTCTGTTAGTCCCGATTGAACCCGAAACGGCATCTAAAAACTCACCAAAGGGTTTGTAAACCTATTGGCTCAAAACGTACAACTACAAAAAGGTGTTTTGGCTTCCTGCTATTTGAACCAGGTTGAGAAAAAATCATCGAAGCAAACGTACAGCGATATAGGTTAGATCTTCATTGAATGGAATAAGGGCCATAATAACATTTTTATATAAAAACTTGTTATAGTAAGGAGTTGTTTTCTTTTTCAAATTTGTGTTGGATACCAGTAAATTGCACCTTTTCGAAAAAAATAATGCAAGAGCTAAAGAATAGAAAATACAAGATTATGAAAATCAAGTACAAATTTTTGTTGTTTTTACTTGCATCCTCGCTATTTTTTGCTTGCCATAAACAAAAAACAAGGCCTCCCGAGCAAGGATCGGCTCAGGATTTTATTATCGTGAGTCCGGATGGTTCTCACTTTATCAAAAAACGTAATAGCGAAAAATTTGTGGTCTGGGGTGTGAATTATGATCGCGATTTCAATCTGCGTTTGCTGGAAGACTACTGGGTTGCTGAGTGGCCAACCGTTGTTCAACACGTTAAAGACATGAAAGCGATGGGTGTAAATGTGGTGCGCATTCATTTGCAATTGCCCCGATTTATGAAAAGCGCTACCTCGGTAAATGAAGAAAACCTGTCTCAATTAGGTAAATTTGTTTCTCTGGCCGAAAGTCTGGAATTGTACTTAGATATAACAGGGCTTTGTGGCTATCGAAAAGAGGAATCGCCCACCTGGTACGATGCGCTGGAAGACAGCGCCCGCTGGAATGTGCAGACGTTTTTCTGGAAATCTGTTGCTGACGTCTGTAAAAACAGTCCGGCAATTTTTTGTTATAACCTGATGAATGAACCGGTGGCCTCAGGGGCACAAAACGACGACTGGTATATTGGAGATCCAAAAGTTTCTGTGTATTATTATGTGCAACGGCTAACCAAAACCATGAGGGAGCGGTCGGATTTTGATGTGGCCAAAGCCTGGATTACCCAATTATCCGCTGCCATTAGAACTGTGGATCCGCAGCACATGATTACAGTGGGCGTCATTCCCTGGGAGCCGGTGTTTCACAACACAGGACGTTCTGCCTTTCGCGATGCCGACGTATGCCAGTCTCTTGATTTCATTAGTGTACATTATTACCCCAATAAAGGAAAACTTGCCGAAGACATCGGCTACTTGCAACTATACAAAATTGGCAAACCCCTGGTTGTTGAAGAAATTTTTCCCCTGAACCTGGGAATCACAATTGAGGAAACGGGAGATTTTATGAAAGAGTCCAAAGGGTTTGTAAATGGATGGATGAGTTTTTACTGGGGAAAAACGGCCACGGCCTATGATAAGCAAAATGATTTCGAATCTCAATTAATGGCAGCATGGCTTCGGTATTTTGCATCACTAAAACCATTACTTACCCACTAAAACTCGTGCCCTAATTTTTCCCTTTTTGTGTTTAGGTATCGTTCGTTAAACGAGTTGGATGGGGTAATAATGGGTACATTCTCTACAATAGTAAGGCCATATCCGATAAGCCCTACCCTCTTTTTGGGATTATTACTCATCAGCCGCAGTTTTGTAACGTTCAGGTAGCGCAAAATCTGAGCGCCAATACCATAATCTCTTTCGTCCATTTTAAAACCGAGGTGAAGATTGGCTTCTACGGTATCCATCCCCTCTTCCTGTAGCTTATAGGCTTTCAACTTGTTCATCAGCCCAATTCCCCGGCCTTCCTGGTTCATGTACAAAATAAGGCCTTTCCCTTCCGCTTCCACCATTTGCATGGCCTTATGTAACTGGTCGCCACAGTCGCAGCGTAAAGATCCTAATATATCACCGGTGAAGCAGGAGGAATGGACACGGGTAAGCACCGGTTCGTCTTTCTCCCATTGGCCTTTTATGAGCGCCAGGTGTTCATTATTGGTGTTTTTTTCTTTAAAAGCAACTAAGGTAAAATTGCCCCATTTTGTGGGCATTTTCACCCGAACTACCTCTTCAATTAAGGAATCACTGCTGATACGATACTCTACCAGGTCTTTGATAGAGATCATTTTTAGGTCGAATTTTTTTGCTACTTCAGTTAAATCGGGTACCCGTGCCATGGTACCATCATCGTTCATGATTTCAACCAACACGGCACCGTAAGGATAGGGAAAACCTGCCAGTCGAACTAAGTCGGTAGCGGCTTCGGTATGGCCTACCCTACGAAGTACGCCCCCATTTTTAGCTCTCAACGGAAAGATATGGCCCGGCCTGCCCAAGTCTGAAGGCAGTATAGCGGGATCATTCAGCGCCAGAATAGTCTTTGCGCGGTCGGATGCAGAAATACCCGTGGTGCATCCATTGCCCAACAAATCTACCGAAATAGTAAAAGCTGTTTCGTGCAAAGCCGTGTTGTGGCTCACCATCAAATCCAGTTCCAACTCTTCACACCGGTCTTCGGGCAGCGGAGCACAAATTAATCCTCTCCCGTTTTTTGTCATAAAATTGACAATTTCGGGCGTAATGGTTGCAGCAGCTGTAATAAAATCACCTTCATTTTCACGATTTTCATCATCTACCACTATTACCAACTTCCCTTTTTTTATATCTTCTATCGCACTTTCAATGCTGTCCAACATTTCAAAAAATATTTTTGCAAAGGTACGAGTTCAGGTTTAGATGATCACTCCCCTATCGCGAGGTTTTTTTAAGAAAAGATACCTCTTAGCCCTTTGGCTGCACGCCCTTGGTTTGTTGGGTTACATTTATCCTGTTGATATAAATTTTATTTGAATATCAACGAAATAGAAAAGCGTCTCAATCATAATGAGTTAAAAAATGGTTACAATTTGTTAATATAAGTTAGTGAATTGTTAAGGGTAATTTAGTTTCTTTGTTATCTGAAAATTAGATAACTATGTTAAAAAAGATTCCATTTTTACTAATTGTGGTATTGCTTGCCGCAAATTTTATTCATGCACAGGTAACCACCTCGAGCATTACCGGTAGGGTGGCGTCCTCAAACGGGGACGCGCTTGAAGGAGCTACGATTACGGCTATTCACGAGCCATCCGGTACAAAATACGTTACTGCCAGTCAAAAAGACGGGCATTTTACCCTTGCCAATGCGCGTATTGGGGGGCCTTATAGAATTACAGCAGAATCGGTAGGTTTTGCTCCACAAACTTTTGAGGGAGTTTCTCTTCAACTGGGTGAGCCGTACAATGCAACGTTCACCCTGTCTGTAGAGGCAGTAACCCTAAGCGGGGTTACCGTTACTGCCGGCGGCCAAAATACCATCCGCATAGGAGCCGGCACTAATATTACCTCAAGGCAACTGGCAGCGCTACCTTCGCTGGGGAGGAGCATTACAGACTTTACCCGACTGACCCCACAGGCAAATGGGACTTCTTTTGCCGGAAGAGACGGGCGCTACAACAATCTTCAGATTGATGGTGCTAATCTAAACAATAATTTTGGCCTCAGTACCGATCCCTTGCCTGGTGGAGGCGCCAGTCCTATTTCTATTGAAACTTTTGACGAAATCAGTGTAAATATTGCACCTTTCGATGTTCGCCAATCAGGTTTTACAGGGGCTGGGCTCAACGTTACAACCAAAAGTGGTACCAATAAATTTCACGGTACTGCTTATGGGTTTTATCGCGACCAGAGTTTTAATGGGAAACACGCAGGCGATGCCACCGTTACTGCTCCTCAGCAAAAGAACAAAACCTACGGAGCTACTTTCGGCGGTCCTATTATCAAGGATAAATTGTTCTTTTTTGCCAGTGCCGAATGGGAAAACAACCAGGTACCGAACAGTGTTAGCTTCGTTCCAACTGGGTCAAGCGCTACTGGAAACGCATCAGCTTCTCCCAAAGACTCTTTGGACAAATTCAAACAGTACCTGATGTCTAAATATAATTACGAGGCCGGCGTATATGATAACCGACCCAATTACGTTACCAAAAACACAAAAATATTGGGGAAAATAGACTGGAACATCAGCGATAAACATAAGTTGATATTGAAGTATTCCGACTTTAAAGGCTCTGATCAGTCGCCCCTAAACGGAAGCAGTGTGCCCAACAGCGGCGCGGGCGGCTTTAAAATTACCAACCCAATAACAGGGGTTGCAGGCAGTTCACAATCGCGCCTCCCTAACAACCGCAACAGCAATCAATCCATAGCATTTACCAACTCCGACTACGGAACCAATCACATTGTAAAAACAGGTACCCTCGAATTGAATAGCAACTTCAACTCAAGTTGGTCGAACCAGTTGTTACTTGCCTATACACATATTAATGATGCGCGTTTTAGCCCGGGTGGTATGTTCCCAACTATTGAAATTTTTAACGGAGACGGTAGCGTAAAAGGAGTAACACAGGGCAGGAACTATATGTCTGCAGGTACCGATCCTTTTACAAGAAATAACGAAGTGATCAATAATATTGCTGCCATCACCGATAACGTTACCCATTTTTTGGGCAAACACACGCTAACCGGAGGGTTTACCTATGAATATCAACGCGTAGGCAACGCCTTTATGGGTGGATCAGAAAGCCTGTACATGTACAACACACTTAGCGATTTTATGAATGACAGAGCCCCTGCCTATTTTTCTTATACCTACTCCCTGGTTCCCGGCCAAACTAAAGTGTTTTCAGCCAACCTGAAGTTAGGACAATTAGGCGTGTATTTGCAGGACGAGTTCAATGTGAACAGTAATTTTAAACTTACTTACGGTATTCGGGGCGATATACCCACTTACTTAGAGCAACCCCTTGAAAACCCGGCTATTACAGCTTTGTCGTTCCCCGATAAGGATGGGAAAATGACTAATTTTTCAACAGGAAAATGGCCTAAAGCCCGCCTGCTTTTATCGCCTCGCGTAGGATTCAGATGGAGTGTTCCTGATGAACAGGGTATGGTAATACGGGGTGGCGCCGGCGTATTTACTGGTAAAATTCCTTTTGTATTCCTTACCAATATGCCAAGTAACAGTGGTGTGTATCAAAACGGAGTTATTGTAAATGACCCAGCCACACTGGCTACGATGAAGTTCAACCCCGATCCGGACGGCTATCGCTCCATGTTCCCCGATAATGTAACCGCAAAAGCACCCGGCAGTTTTGTGTTAATAGATCCTAACTTTAAGTTTCCACAAGTGTTCAGAACCAATTTGGGAGTTGAAAAACAATTGGGTAATGGTTTTTCAACGAATATAGACGTGTTATATACCAAAGATTTGAATGCCGTGAAGATGCGCAATGCCAACCTGATTGATCCCACGGGTACATTTAGCGGATTAGACAGCAGGCCTTACTATCCATCTACACAAACCGGCGCATCCAAATTTGTAAATCCTTCCGTAGGAAGTGTTATTATTTTAGAAAACATCAACAAAGGGTATTCCTTCTCTGCTACTGCCCAAATTAAAAAAGCATTTAGTAAAGGGCTCTTTGGTTCACTCGCCTATACCTACACTTTAGCTACCGAAGTAACGGGCAATCCGGGCTCACAGGCTACTTCTGCCTGGCAGTCCTTAGTAAATAAAGGTACTCCCAACAGCATTGAGCTTTACAACTCGTTTTATGTAATCCCTCACAGAATTGTGGGCGACCTTTCCTACCGATTTGAATATGCGGGTCATTTGGCCACAACCCTCTCGCTGTTCTATCAGGGCTCTACCCAAAATAATTATAACTATATTGTGGGCGGAGACCTTAACGCCGATGGAAATAACGCCTCTGACCTGATGTTTGTGTATGCCAGAGGTGCCGATGTACCCTTTGTAAACTTCACGCAAACTGTAAACAACGTAACAACTGTAAAGTATTCCATCGCAGACCAGCAGGCTGCTTACGATAAATTTATCGAAAGCTCACCCTATCTCAGAAAACATAAAGGACAGTATGCTGAAAGAAACTCTGCCCTTATGCCCTGGTACAACAGGCTGGATGCCCGTCTTGCTCAGGACTTTTTTGTTAAAACCGGCGGTGGCTCCCGACACAATTTACAGTTTACGGTAGATGTTGTGAACCTTCTGAATCTTATCAACAAAGACCTGGGCGTACGTCAACAATACACGGTAAATAACCCACTTACTTTTAAATCGGTTGTAAATGGGGCACCCACCTATACCTTAGCCGAGTACAAAGGCGGCTTGGTTACCAACGCTTTTGAAAAAGTAGCCAGCTCTAGTACCACCTGGGGTATGCAACTGGGTTTGAAATACTTTTTTTAACAATGTTTACTCCCCCAAAATCTAAAAAACCGGTTTTATACCGGTTTTTTTTTATTATACGCTGTTTATTTGGGAATGAAATTTACCAAACGATCACTATTTTTCCAAAAGGTGTCTAAGAAAAGCGGTTAGACAGGTTCTGAAGTTGGTACCTGCATTCTTTTATCGGTCATTACCTTTTAAAACTGGCCCCTAACATCATTGGCGATACTTTGCTCCAATAAGTCTACTACCAGGTAATACCGAAAGGATATCCGTAATAGACCAATAAAATTGGTCTAAACGGCTATCACATTCCCGAATTTTTTGGGACAGGCTGGACACCATCTTGGAAACATTAAAAAACACATCAGGAAAAGGTTTTGCGTTTGTTTCTGCGTTAGGAGTGGCAACCCCGTCTTTTCGGAGCTTTACTGTCTTATCTTAGTATTTCGTTCCCGGTTGTTATCTTTCTAAATTGGGCCTTTTCTTTTCGGTATTGTTATCAAATACCATTTGCCATAATACTTTTTTCACAACAATTGTGGTAAGCCCATCACTTGTTCCACACAACATTCGACACTGGCCGGTCGGCCTTATTCACGCCAAATTTGGAGGGTTTATTACCCATATAAAACCGGAGGGTACCTCCTTTTGTGATTTCTTTATGGGTAATAAAGGCCTTGGTTAGAGGTTTCCCGTTTAAAGTAATCTTCTGAATATAAATATTGTCCCTGGAATTATTGATTGCTTCAATATTAAATTTTTTATTCCCCTGCAATGTGATTGATGCGCTGTTTATGGCTGGCGAACCGAACACGTACGCACTATTAGCGGGGTTTACTGGGTAAAATCCTAAAGCTGAAATAATATACCAAGCCGACATTTGACCCACATCTTCGTTTCCACAAAGACCATCCGGCTTGTCGGTGTAAAATTCTTCAAAAACCTTTCTCACCCACCTGGCAGTTTTCCATTGCTGACCTACATAAGCATAAAGATATAGAATATGATGACCGGGTTCATTTCCGTGAGCATAGTTGCCAATAAGGCCACTAATGTCGGGAGAGCTTTCTTTGTCAAATTGTGCCGGAACCGTGAATAGAGAATCTAATTTTGTAATAAATTTCTTTTCGCTACCAAATAATTTTATTAACCCTTCCACATCCTGAGGTACCAGCCAGGTATATTGCCAGGCGTTACCTTCGGTGTAGTCGTCTTCACGATGTTTCGAAGCCAAGGGGCTAAACGGGGTGCGCCAGGATCCGTCTGCCATTTTAGCACGCATAAACCCAACACGAGCATCAAAATATTTCTGATACAACCGATAACGTTTGGTAAAATACTCGTAATCTTCCTTTTTGTTCAGGGCCTTTGCCATTTGGGCAATGCCCCAATCGCCCACAGCATATTCTAAAGCCTTGGCAACTGACTCATTCACTTTGTCGGCGGGAATGTGTTTTAGCTCCTGAATATATTCAATTCCATCAGTCTTTTGCATAGCAGATTGTTTTACTGCTTCATAGGCGAGGTTTACATCATAACCCCTGAATCCTTTTAAATAGGCATCGGCTACCACTGGCACGGCGCTATACCCCACCATCGTGTTTGTTTCATTTCCATGCAAATGCCACACAGGGAGCTTGCCCTGTTGCTGATAAATGGCTAAAAATGTTTTGATATAATCATTAATCTTTTCCGGATGTATGAGGGTAGATAAGGGATGCCAGGCGCGATAGGTGTCCCAAAGCGAAAAAGTAGTATAGTTTTTAAAACCTGGTTGGTGATACACTTTGTGATCCGACCCGCGATAATCCATGTTTACGTCATCAAACAAAGAGGGGGCAATCATACTATGATACATTGCTGTATAGAATACTTTCATGGTTTTGGGATCGGCTTTCACCTGCACCCGGCTCAATTCTTTATTCCAGGCCGCTTCTGCTTTTGCCAGGGTAGCTGAAAAATTCCAATCTGGCAGCTCCTTTTCGATGTTCAGCAGCGCATTTTCATAACTTACGGGCGAAATTCCAACTTTAATTTGCAAAACATTATTATTTATTTTGTTAAACCCTACCGCTGCTTTTACTCTGATCCCTTTAGCTTCTGCACCTTCTAAACTTACAGAACTGTCGAACAACGATACAGTTTGAAGTGGCTGTGAAATTTGAATGGCAAAAAACACACGTTGATCGTTGGCCCAACCCTTCGAAAACCTGTGTCCAACTATGGTGGTACTGTTCACTTGTTTGATGTACGTTTCGGTAGGACGATCCCATCCGATTCCTTCATTCAGGTCAATTACAAGGTGTGGATTATCGGCGTTTGCAGGAAACGTGTATTGATGGAAGCCCACACGTGCTGTGGCAGTTAGTTCTGCTTTGATTTGGTATTTGTCCAAAACAACACTATAATAACCCGGTTTTACTTGCTCGTTCTTACGGGAAAAAGAAGAAGTATAACCCTGCGAGAAATCTTTCAACGTGCCCTTTGAAACCTGTGTTGTCCCCGTTGCGGGCATTAGCAGAATATCGCCTAAGTCCCCAATGCCGGTGCCGCTAAGGTGTGTATGCGCAAAGCCTACAATATTGCTGCTGGTGTAATGATAGCCGCTGCACCAGTCCCACCCTGTTTCGATGTTTGTAGGCCCTAACTGAACTGCTCCAAAGGGCATACTGGCGCCAACAAAAACGTGACCATGGGCAGCAGTTCCTATATAAGGATCTACATATTGAGTAAGGTTTTGGGCATACAGTTTTCCCAAAAAAACCAACAAGCCAAACAGCAATAATAGCTTCTTCATGAGTATTGAATTTATTTAAAGATAGGCAGCAAAGCTACTCATAATTTTTATCACAGGGCACTATTTTCCTGCTTTTTAAATTATAACTTTTTACATAAAGTTCCTTTTTTTCTTCTTGGGAAAAACTGGGTTCTCCAACCCGTGAGAAGGGTCATTTATTGGCATGTAACCGGTCAAAGTCTTTTTCGCCAGCCCTAATGGCAACTGCTAATTGGTTTTCCTTTGGAGGTATGGGACAACTGTATTTACCCTCAACGTATGCACAATAGGGGTTGTAGGCTTTATTAAAATCAATTTCCACTTTTTGATTTTTGATATCTGCTATTTTCAGATCTAAATAACGTCCACCCGCATACGAGTCCACACCTGAACTGGCATCCGTAAATGGAAGGAATAAAAGATCCCAATGAACTGGGTTTTCTAACAAAGCCTGTGCCTGATATAGAAAGAGTTCCTGAACCTTACCACGAATTTTGAACTGAATACGCCCATATTTTCGATAGGCCTTGGTTCTCCCGCTGGATGTAGGCAGGTTAAACCAGGTGGAACCGTTAATTTTTTCGAAAGAGGCTATAACGCGATAGGTCTTTTTTACCGGGAAAAAGCGCAGATAGTTGCGGCTGCTATCGGGTACTACCTCGTGCCGTGTAATGTATTCCGTTCGGTATTTTTTCAATCGGGCACGATAATTTTGGGCATCCGTTGAAGACGAAAAAGCGATTAAAATCAAAAAAGAAACGGCAAACCTCATGTTAGGATTTTTCAGGTAAAAATATCTCCGCCAACATACATCGGGCACTGCCGCCACCGTTTTGCTCTATCGCATCTAAAGGTGCGTGAAGGATTGGGTTATACTGTTCTAATTGTTTTACTTGTTCCTTCGTTAATGAACGATAGGCCTGAGACGACATTACCAAATACCGTTCCGCTTGCTGGTTTTGCACCTGTAGCATATTCCCAGCGAAGTGGTGTACCTGTTGCAAGGAAATAGGGATGATCTGTTTTCCAGACTGAGTAATTTCCTTTACTACCTGCTCCCTTTCTTTTTCATCAATGATACTTTCCAAACAAATAACCACATAGGAATCCGCCACACACATCATTACATTGGTATGATAAATAGCCGTTCCGCCGCTATCTACCGCTGTAAAGACAACCGGCCGGTACGCCAATTTTTCGCAGAAAATATTTAAAACCTCTCTGTCGGTACGAGGCGACAAACAGGCGTACACGATCTTCGCCTCACGATCCAGAATCATGCTACCGGTACCTTCTAAAAATTTTTCATCGGCTTCATAATGGGTGAGGTCAAAAACCGACCTGTGGACAAACATCTTTTCCAACTTTGCTAAAACCTCCTTATCCCGTTCCCACCTTCTGTTAACCGCAAACATAGGGTACAAAACAATGGTTCCGTCTGCATGAAAAGATACCCAATTGTTGGGAAAAACAGAATCGGGGGTTGGCGGCTCCATTCGATCCTCAACCACCACCACATGCACACCTGCCGACCGCAATACCTGCACAAAATTATCAAATTCGATCTGGGCTTTTTCATTGATATTTGTGTCGGCGTCGGCTACCTGAAACAGGTTGTTCACGGCCGTTTCGGGGTTAAACCCAAAAGCCGTTGGACGCACCATTAGAATATGTGAAGTAGTTTGCATGGTATTAATCTAATTGTAACTCATCTCGTAATAAAGGCATACTCATGCAGTGAAACCCACCTCTTGCTCTGGAAAGTTCGGCAGAGGGCATGATGATAAACGTATTTTCAAGGGCTGCCACCGTTAGTTTCCCTTCTTCCAAATCTTCCAATAAATCTTCAACATGCACAATTTTGAACCCGGCTTTTTTGAAAGCGGCGAGTGTTTTGCCATTTCGTTCATAACCGATTACAACGCCTTCTTTAATGGCCAACACGTTGCAGCTATCCGTCCATTGTTCTCTAAGGTCAAAGGGAAATTCGTTATTGCCGGAATAAATAAACTTCACCTTCTCCTTCGAGTGTAGGTCCTTGTTGCTAATGTCGGCTAACAAATCTTCCAGATTGTCAAAATATACCGGTTGAGAGGGAGTGCTTTTATGAAACTGAATTGCGCTGATATTTTCTTCCTTCTTTGCTGTGGCCAGTATTTTTTGTACATCGTCAGCATCCTCCTTTTTTACATGTTTTTTTGAGAAGGTACCCAGCATCACCCACATATTTCTTTTTACCTGCGTAAAAATTGTATCAATATGCATATAATCTCTTTTTTGGGGTATTTTCACCACCGTAATTTTCGAAACAATATTTTTTTCAAAGAGTTTATTGATTGTCTGATGCGCGGCTTCCATGGAGGTACGCTCACTTACACCTATCAAAATATGATGTTTGCTTACCACCATAATATCGCCTCCTTCCAGGGTAACTCGTCGTTCCTCCGAATTTTCGGGCATTAAAAAATGTAAGGGGCTTTCCTCTAATTCTATAATCCGGTCTCGATGCTTTTTAAACACAGGATGGTGAAAGAAAACATATTTCATAAGAAGAGCTTCTCGGGTACGAGCTTGTTTGGCAGGTTTATTCAGAAGAATATGCTCACCGATAACAATACCGATATCCCTCGTAAAAATAAAGTTAGGAACCGGTGCAAAAAGCATGTTGTCATCATCAGAACTACCGCTGATAAAAATACGTGCCAACTCGGAGGCAGTTGTTTTCATCAGCAGGCTTTGGATTTCCCAGGAGCAGTTTTCTATAGCGCAAACCGAAGCCACCAATTTGGATTTAATATCTTTTTGCTCTAAAATTTCGGTAAGCAGCCATTCAATTTCTATTACGTTCTCCGATTTGTAAAACTCGCTTGACCCCGGTTTATAAAACTCAAAATTGTTTTTCTTCAGGTCAATATCATACAACCTGCCTTTTATTTTATCCGGATCTAAAAAATAAAGCAGTAGCTTAATATAATAATCGTATTCTTTTCTTCGTATCGTATCCAAGTGTACAATATCTTCAAACAACCAGTCCTGGGCTTTGGACGGAACTACTTTTCCCAAACCACTGTCGGGGCTGTGTACTAACAGGCGCTTTAGAGTACCAATTTCTGAAGTAACATAAATATCCTTGATGGCTGGCATAAATATTTTTTTTTAATCATCCTTTCTACAAAAGTACAGCAAAGAAATTTCAGTTTCAAAATCGGTCTTTTTTATTAGCTTGCAAGCTTATGCGAAAAGCCTTTTTACAATTACATGTTGCTATTTTATTGGCTGGCTTTACGGGGGTACTGGGGCGGTTGATTACATTAAATGAGGGTCTATTGGTGTGGTATCGGCTGTTGATAACGGGGGCAAGTCTTTGGATATTGATGAGCCTGACGGGCAAACTTGAGAAAATCGGCTTTACTAATATCCTTAAACTCAGCGGAATCGGCTTTTTGGCGGCCGTACACTGGGTATTTTTCTACGCGTCCATAAAGTACGCCAATGTATCTGTAGGATTGGTTTGTTTGTCGGCGGTGGGATTCTTTTCAGCTATTCTGGAACCTCTTATCAATCGGGTAAAAATTAACAGCACGGAGTTAATATTTGGTCTGCTTTCTATATTTGGTATTTATCTTATTTTTCATTTTGATACTCAATACAAGTTGGGCATCATTCTGGGCATTATATCTTCTTTCTTTTCGGCGCTGTTCCCCATCCTTTTAAAATCGGCTATGACGCGGATTAACATGCAAACCGTGCTTACCTGGCAAATGACCGGCGGTTTTGTGGCTCTTTCTTTAGTGATGCCCTTATACCTGTATGCATTCCCTGTTGCAACGATTATCCCCTCAATGAGCGATTTTTTTTGGCTGCTGGTATTGGCCTGGTTGTGTTCGGTATTTGCTTTCCAGTTTTCATTAAATGCGCTGAAAAAGTTCTCTGCATTTACAGTAAGCCTTTCGTACAACCTGGAACCACTCTACGGTATTATTATGGCATTTGTTATTTTTAAAGAAAATAAAGTATTGAATGATGGGTTTTACTTAGGGCTTACGGTGGTATGCCTTACCCTTATTTTGCACATGTTTCTGCTAAGGCGCCACCATAAAAAAAGCAAAGCTCCTGTATAGAGGAGCTTTGAGAAGTTTTTTTTACTACCCCCAGGTATTATTTTTCGTGGAGTAAATCGTAGGTTTCTTCCGCAATTTGCAGTTCTTCGTTGGTAGGGATGACGAGTATTTTTACCCGGCTGTCAGCCGCCTGAATTTCTACTACATCCTTAGGATGGTTTCGGGATACGTTTGCATCCTCATCTAATTTTATACCCAGTGCTTCTAAGTTTTTGCATGCATAGCTACGTGTGAGTTGGTCGTTTTCTCCCAAGCCCGCTGTAAAGATCAGTGTATCAACCCCATTTAAAGCGGCAAAATACGCTCCTATATACTTACGAACCCGGTAACCATACATCTCGTAGCACAGATGGGCGCTTTTGTCGTTTTTTTCGTAATTTGCTCTTACATCGCGGGCATCGCTGCTTCCTGCTAATCCCAGCATGCCACTTTGCTTGTATAAAATTTCTTTTACTGCTTCCAGGCTCATACCCTTTTCTTCCATCATGTAAAAAATAGCGGCGGGGTCAATATCGCCACTGCGGGTACCCATAATAAGTCCACAAAGAGCACCAAACCCCAAAGAAGTATCCACACTATGGCCATTTTCATCCACTGCCGTCATGCTACTTCCATTTCCCAAGTGTATGGTTATTGCTTTCAACCTGGGGTTGTTCAAATATTTTTTTGCTTCATGATACACGTATTTATGGCTGGTGCCATGAAATCCGTACACCCTGATTCCGTCTTCAACATACAAATTTTCGGGAATGGCATAACGAAACACATGTTCGGGCAGAGTATGATGGAAAGAGGTGTCGAAAACCGCTACCTGAACGGCATTGGGAAAGTTCATCTCTGCTGCTTCCACACCAATCAGGTTGGGGGGGTTGTGCAAAGGTGCCAGGGGAATTAAGGCTTTGATGGTATCTTTTACTTCCTGGGTAATTTCTTGCGTATGTACAAATTTCTCTCCGCCATGAACAATGCGGTGGCCTACTGCGGTAATGTCTTCGGGCTTTGAGATAACACCGATTTCGGAATCGGTAAGCAGATCGGAAATAGTTTTAAATGCCACCGTGTGATCTGTCAACTCCTGGTTCACAATTTTTTCCAACAGATCCTCATCACGGCGATACTGGTGCCGGATCCTGCCACTTTCAATCCCAATCCTTTCGGCAAGACCCTTAGCTAATACTGCTTTGGTTTCTATATCAAAAAGTTGGTACTTAATGGACGAACTACCAGCATTGATTACTAATATATACATGATGTATTTGCTTTTTATTTTTTACATGAAAATCACCACAAATACCCCTTAGGGGTTCGTTGATTGAATCGCGGTAATAATTACGGTATTGTAAATATCTTCTATTGTAGCACCACGACTAAGGTCATTAATGGGCTTGTTCAATCCCTGCAACATGGGGCCCACCGCCAGCGCGCCGGTTTCTCTTTGCACGGCTTTGTAGGTATTGTTGCCGGTGTTCAGATCGGGGAAAATGAGCACATTGGCCTGACCCGCTACCGGTGAGTTGGGTAGCTTGCTTTTACCCACAACCGGATCCACTGCCGCATCATACTGAATGGGCCCCTCCACTAAGATGTCGGGTCGTTTTTCCTTTACAAGGGCAGTAGCTGCTTTCACTTTTTCAACATCTTCGCCGGTGCCTGAACTGCCGGATGAATAGGAAAGTAGCGCTACCTTGGGCGTTACAACGCCGAATGTTTTTGCCGAATCAGCCGAAGAAATTGCGATTTCTGCCAATTGCTCAGCAGTTGGGTTTGGCACTATGGCACAATCGCCATACACCAAAACACGGTCATCTAAAAGCATGAAAAAAACAGAAGACACCGTATTGAACCCTGGTTTGGTTTTTACAAACTGTAACGCGGGCTTGATGGTATGGGCAGTTGTATGGGCAGCACCAGAAACCATACCATCTGCCAGGCCTTTGTACACCATCATAGTGCCAAAATAGGAAACATCCAACATCAGATCTCTGGCTGCAGCCATTTCAAGGCCTTTGGACTTTCTCAGTTCATATAATGTGTTTGAGAAATCATCGTACATTTCGCTGTTGAGAGGATTGATTACCCGAATCCGTTCGTCATCCCAATACAAACCCAACTGAACTACTTTGTTTTTTACAGTTTCGGGATCGCCCAGTACTGTAAGTTGTACAATTTTGTCTTTTGCAAGTTGTGAAGCGGCTGTAATGATCCGGTCATCATTCCCCTCGGGCAACACAATATGCTTCTGTGCTTTTTTTGCTGTTACCAACATATTGTATTGAAACATCCGCGGTGTAATATTCTCAGTTTTTACAGAGTTGATTTTTTCTCCGAGCATTTGAGTATTTACTGATGACTCGAACAAATCTATGCTCAATTTTATTTTGTATTGATTTCCGGGATATATTTTTGGTTTGATATTGGCAATTTTGGTTGCCGCTTCAAAAGTACCCACATTTACTGCCATGATGGGTAACGACTTTTGCGGCCCATCAATCAATTTGATAACCGAGCGCTCGGGAAGGAACCCTCCGGTAAGCACAATTCCGGCAACATTGGGGTAGTTCTGGCTCATATTGGCCAGCATGGAGCCTACAATCAGATCGGCCCGATCGCCGGGTATCACACAAACGCAATTGGGTAAAATTCTGGGCAGGTAATGCGCCAACTGCATACCCCCTATGATGGAATGTTTGGCGATTGCCTCTAATTTATCTGCTCCAAACAAAATATGTGCATGCAGGGTATCTGCTATCTCTTTCACGGTAGGTTTCCCTAAGTCTTCATTTTCAGGAATCACCGATACCATTACTTTACTGTTGAGCCTTCGGGTGATTTTATTTGTGATTTCCTCAGCGTCTTTTTTACACCGGCTTACAAAAACACCAATAACATTGATATCTTTTTTCCTGAATCCGTTTACTTCAACAATTACATAGTTCACCAGGTCGGCCACGGTGTCAAAAGTATCTTTCACCACCAACAACACAGGAATTCCTAAGCTTTTGGCCAGCGAACCGTTAAAGTCCACTTCAAACAGGGAGCCCTCTTCATTAAAATCGCTTCCTTCGACCAACACAAAGTCAAATTTTTCTTCTAAAGCTTTAAATTTTTTTATGATGCCATCATATACCTCATTAATCTTTCCCTGATTCTGGTATTCGTTCAGTTCATTTCTCGAAAACACATAGGCCTCATCATAGCTCATATTGATTTTAAAGTGCGATAGTATAATATCTATGTGACCATCTTTATTGTTTTTGTCCTCGATCAGGGGTTTAAAATAACCGATATTGGGCGTCATGCGTTGCAGCATTTGCATTAATCCCAGGCTAATTATGGATTTTCCACTTTGTGAAGAAGGCGTTATAACGTAAACCGAGCGATTCATGGTACTAAAAAATTTAAAAAAATAAACAGAATCCTGGATTATTCTTTCGAACCAGAAAATTGCTGAACTGTCTTAAAAGGCATCAAGGGCTTAAATAAACCTTTTGGCTGGCACTAAAAAATATCTGAACAGGTTTGTTTTTGCTTTGCAAAGTTAGTCAAATAAAGGAAAGTTTTTTAATTAAAAAAACTGAAATTTATCATATAAATCGGGTAGTTTTACATCAGAAAAATCTTTACATTGCGAAAATTTTCTATATGCATAAAGAACGAATTTTAGTAATTGGGGCCTCTGGCCAAATTGGGGTAGAACTCACCCTGGCCTTGCGAAAAATATATGGCAATAACAATGTAGTAGCCTCTGATCTGAGAGAAGAGAACCAATTGTTGCGCGATGGCCCTTACGTAAGCCTCGACGTGATGAACAAAGAGATGCTACACGTTCAGGTGATTCGACAAAATATCACCCAGATCTACCTTTTGGCAGCCATGCTTTCGGCAAAAGGTGAAAAAAATCCTGGCCTTGCCTGGCACCTGAATATGCAGGGCTTGCTGAACGTACTGGACATTGCCCGTGAAGAAAATATTAAAAAAGTGTATTGGCCCTCCTCTATTGCGGTCTTTGGCCCCACCTCCCCTAAAACCAACTGTCCGCAGCAAACCATTATAGAGCCTACTACGGTGTATGGGATCAGTAAATATGCGGGTGAGTTTTGGTGCAACTATTATCACTTGAAGTATGGGGTGGATATCAGAAGTTTGCGGTACCCTGGTCTGATTTCATATAAATCGGAACCTGGTGGTGGCACTACCGATTATGCTGTAGAAATTTTTCACGAAGCAATAGAAGAGAAAAAATACACCTGTTATGTTTCTGAAGACACTTATTTGCCTATGATGTATATGCCGGACGCTATCCGGGCTACCATAGAACTGATGGAAGCGCCCGTAGAAAAAATTTCGGTACGCACCTCGTACAACCTTTCGGCGCTTAGTTTTTCTCCCAAGGAAATTGCATCGGCGATTCAAAAGCGGATTCCCGACTTTGAAATTGATTATAAACCCGACTACCGGCAGGTAATTGCCAGTAGCTGGCCACAAAGTATTGACGACACTGTGGCAAGAAGAGATTGGGGCTGGAAACCAGACTATGACCTGGAGCAAATGGTGCAGGATATGCTCGACAACCTGCCTGCAATTCTGGAAGAAAAAAGATAGAGGACACCCCCGAGGGCGAAGTTTGATAAAACAGTTGGTTAAAGTTCCCGAATCCAGATATTTCTGAAACTTACCAGATCACCATGATCCTGCAAGAGAATGGGAGCTTTTTCTGTATGTGGTGCGTTGGTGGCAATTCCAATATATTGTGTAGCACCCCAAACAGCAGCATGGTGCTGCACTACAACACCATTGTGAAATACGGTGATTTTAGCCTGGCTTTTTAGGGAGCTGTCTTTATTGAATTGAGGAGCAGTAAAAATAACATCATACGATTGCCATTCGCCCGGCTTACGGGATGCATTTACTAAGGGGGGCAATTGTTTATAAATACTGGCAGCCTGTCCGTTGCTATAGGTTCTGTTGTTATAACTATCTAAAACCTGCAACTCGTAGCGTTCCATAAAAAAAATGCCACTATTCCCCCTGCCCTGCCCATCACCTTTCACAATAGCGGGTGCGCGCCATTCGATATGAAGCTGGCAATCGCCAAATTTCTGTTTTGTTTTAATGGCTCCCGACCCGGGTTTCACCGTCAGTGCATTATCTTCAAGGATCCATTTAACAGGACTTCCATCGGCGGCACTTTCAAATTTTCCTGTGTTTTTACCATCAAACAACACAATAGCGTCTGAAGGAGCATCGGTACTATGCTTTCCTGGCGTTACCACACGGGGTTGCGGCTGCCAAACCTCGGTTAATTTTGGATCGCCTTTTTGGGCAAAAGCCTGTATCGAAAACAAAACCAAAAAAATTGGAAAGGATTTTCTCGAGTGTATATTTTTTGTTGACCGGACTACCATATTTCGTTGTTTTTGCTACAATTTTAATTAAAACAGTTCAATTTTGATTGGGAAAATAAAATATAATTACTTTATTCACAATTAATTAGGGCATAAAAAGTCTTTGATATGCCGTTTTTACTGCATCCACATTTAATGACTACTGAACTTTGAAGCTTTTATCTACCTGAAGGGGCATCGGTTCAATTTCCACCCGATCTACCCGAGCCCTGGATGGCCCTTGCAGACACCAATTGCGAAAACAATCTAATTGTTCTTCAGTGCCTGTTGCCCATATCTCTACAGATCCATCGGGTAGGTTTTTAACCCTGCCCGTTATTCCAAGCCCCAGCGCTTCAATTTTTGTTGATATCCGGTACCCTACCCCTTGAACCTTGCCTATAACTGTTATTTTTTGCGAGAGCATAACATTATAAAGTAATGAGTTTTACAATCGCTTCAAGGTATTTTTTATCTACCTCATCAAAAAAATTATAAAATTCGCTGTCCACATCCAATACGCCCACCACGCGGTTCCCTTTTAAAACCGGCACCACAATTTCAGATCTGGAGGCACTGCTACAGGCGATATGGCCAGAAAACTGATTCACATCTGGCACCACCAAAGTTGCAGCATCGGTCCAGGCGGCTCCACACACTCCTTTTCCTTTTTTAATGCGTGTACAAGCCACGGGCCCCTGAAACGGGCCCAAAACCAATTCATCGTCTTTTACTAAATAAAAACCCACCCACCACCAGTTGAACTGCTCCTTTAAAGCGGCTGCACAATTTGCCATATTAGCAATTCCATCGGGCTCGCCAGCTACCAAGGCCTCAATTTGTGGTAACAAAGAACGATATTGTTCTTCTTTAGTACCTTGAAGTATTTGCAAATCTTCCGACATAATAAAAATTAAAGTTAGTGCTAAAAATCCGATTTAGGGCTGTGTTCTTCAATACAAACTTTTATAGGCTACTTGCAGAGTTCAAAGGGAGCACAACCCGTGTGCAGAATTTTCAAAAAATATTTTTTTTAAGATTCAATGGTTTTATATAAACTTTGTCGCTTATTTTTCACAATAATAAGACAAAAGGGATGAAGGCATCCACGAACAAAGCTACCACTGCGGGTTTGTTGATTGCATTGGGTATTATTTATGGCGACTTAGGTACATCGCCTTTGTACGTGCTCAATGCGGTGATGACCGGTAGAACCGTTTCGAGTAATTTGATAATCGGGGCTTTATCCTGTATTATCTGGACCCTAACACTACAAACAACCGTAAAATACGTTTTGCTAACCCTGAGAGCCGATAACAAAGGGGAGGGAGGCATTTTTAGTTTGTACACCTTAGTTCGCAGAAGAAAAAAATGGCTTGTTATTCCTGCTATGATTGGCGGTGCCGCATTATTAGCGGATGGCATGATCACACCGCCTATTACAATAACCTCTGCGGTAGAGGGGTTGCGTCAGGTACCCATGCTTAGTTTTTTGGGTGATGCGGCTCATATTACCACCATAATGTATATCGTATTAGGTATTCTGGCGGCGCTTTTTTTCGTGCAGCAGTTTGGCACCCGCTCTATCGGGCGCACTTTTGGTCCGGTAATGGCGATCTGGTTTTTAATGCTCGCCATTTTGGGGCTTATGCATATACACGAAGACTGGAGTATTTTAAAGGCGCTGAACCCCTATTACGGCATCAAACTTTTAGTTACCTACCCAAAAGGGTTTTGGATATTGGGAGCCATCTTTTTATGTACCACGGGTGCTGAAGCGCTTTATAGCGACCTGGGACATTGTGGCAGGGAGAACATTGTTGTAAGTTGGTTTTTTGTAAAAATCAGCTTGATTTTGAACTACTTAGGACAGGGAGCCTACTTACTTTCGCATTATAATGGAAAATCGTTCCCTTCCAACAGTAATCCGTTTTTTGAAATTATGCCCAGCCAGTTTTTAATGATCGGTATTTTTATTGCCACCACGGCCGCCATCATTGCCAGCCAGGCTTTGATCTCCGGTGCCTACACACTCATTGGAGAAGCCTTACGGCTGAACCTCTGGCCCCGCCTAAAAATCAATTACCCTTCAGATGCAAAGGGTCAGGTGTATATTCCCGGTGTGAACCTGCTATTATTTGCAGGCTGCGTAGGCATGGTCATTTTCTTCAAACAATCTAAGTACATGGAAGCCGCCTATGGTTTGGCAATTACGCTGTGCATGATTGCTACAACCATGCTTTTTGCCAATTACCTGGTAGTGAAGCGGGTGAAACCTATTTTTGTATATGCCTATCTTGGGCTCTATTTTGTTATTGAAACCTCGTTTCTTATAGCCAATCTTGAAAAATTCCAGCATGGTGGCTATGCTACCTTAATTATTGGTGGTGTTTTATTTTTGATTATGTACGTGTGGTTTCGTTCCCGAAAAATCAAAAACCGTTACATTGAATTTGTTCGGCTGGAGAATTACATCCCTAAGATACAAGAACTCAGCAAAGATCGGTCTGTGTCAAAATATGCCACCCACCTCATTTATCTGACCAGTGCCGATAACCCCAAAGAGATCGAACATAAAATCATCTACTCCATTTTATATAGAAAACCCAAAAGAGCAGATATTTACTGGTTCGTACACGTAGATACTTTGGACGACCCCTACACATCGGAATACAGTGTAGAACATATTATTCCCAACGATATTATTCGGGTTGAGTTTAAATTAGGTTTTAGGGTACAACCCCGTATCCACCTGCTTTTTAGAAAAGTAGTGGAGGATCTGGTTGCTAATAAAGAAGTCAATATCCTGAGCCGCTACGAAAGCCTGGCTAATAGCAATACTGTAGGCGATTTTCAGTTTATCGTTTTAGAAAAATACCTGAGTCAGGACAACGAATTAACCATTTTGGAAAAATTGACCATGAAACTGCATTTCTGGATTAAACAAATCAGTTTGTCCGAAGAAAAGGGGTTTGGCTTGGATCAGGCGAACGTAACGGTAGAAAAGTTTCCGTTGATTGTGGCACCGGTTACGAATATTCGGTTAGTACGAGTTCAGGAGAAATAGGCCTATCTTTTAACCGAATTTTAAAGGTCTTCTTCTATGAGTTTTAAAGATTATAAGGCGTTAAGGATTGTTTTTATGGGCACACCGGAATTTGCGGTGGCCAGTTTAGAAGCGCTATTAAAGGCGGGATGCCTTGTGGTTGCCGTAATTACGGCGCCTGATAAACCCGCAGGCCGAGGTTTGGATCTGCACCAGAGTGCTGTGAAAAAATCGGCACTCGCCCACGGTATCCCGGTACTACAACCCGAAAAACTTAGAAATGCCGATTTTTTACAACAATTGCGATCTTTTAAAGCCGACCTTCAAATATGTGTTGCTTTTCGAATGTTGCCAGAAGTAGTGTGGAATATGCCTGCACTTGGCAGTATCAATTTACACGGATCGCTGTTACCACAATACCGAGGTGCAGCCCCCATCAACTGGGCAGTAATTCATGGCGAAAAAACCACCGGGGTTACCACCTTCAAACTAAAACATGAAATTGACACCGGTAATATCCTGCTGCAAAAAAGCTTTGAGATAACACCTGAAGATACCGCCGGAACCGTTCATGACAAAATGATGCATATAGGTGCTGCCCTTTTGGTTGAAACTGTTAAAGGGCTTGCAGCCAATACCCTGAAAGAAACTCCGCAGACCATTCCTGATGGCAGAATCGTACACCCTGCCCCAAAAATTTTTACCGAAACCTGCCAGATTGATTTTTCAAAAACTGTAAACGATGTATTGAATCTTGTGCGGGGCCTATCTCCTTACCCCACTGCCTTCACGTTTTTAAACCAAAAGAAACTGAAGATTTTTAGTGCTGATAAAGAACAAATTCAACACAACAACCCTTCGGGCGCTTACCAGACAGACGGGAAGAACTATTTACAGTTTGCCTGCAGCGATGGCTACCTTTTAGTGAAAGAATTACAATTAGAAGGGAAAAAACGAATGAAAATCAAGGAGTTTTTAAGAGGATACCGTTTTGCAAATCAGTAAGTTACACTTATTATGAACTTTTCAATATCGGTAATTTTCAGTGTAGAGGCGCCTGCTTCACTAATCCGAACATCCAACCCTTCGTTAAAACGAATCCCTTTCATAGGACCCAATACCCGGGCATAAATGCTGGTGTTGTTCATCGGATTGGTAACCTTTGCTACCGTTCCTGGTGCAACATCGTCCATCAGAAGATAGTATTTCCCATCTGTCCATCCGCTGTTGGTTTTAAATATGCCTGATGTAACTGCTTTCTGGTGGGTTTGTTCGGCGTGGGCGCTTTTAGCATAAAGATTCTTAAAATATCCTTTTTCTTCTGCCTGTGGATCTTGTGGTTTTTCTTTAACAACCGCTTTTTCCTCCACCGGCTTTTCCAGTTCTTTAACTACTTCCTCCTGCGCAGGAACAATTTTTTCAGGGATTACAACTTCCTGCGAAGCATCTTCAGCGTTGGAAGTCTTCACGATTACCTCCTCGGCTTTTAACGGCTCGGGAATAAAACCCACAATTACATACTGGTCTTTTTTAAGTTCGTCTTTGCTCAGTTTGTTCCAGGTGCGCAACTCTTTTAATGCAATTTTGTTAAACTTATTGCTCACGGTTGCCAAACCCTCTTTTTCTTTCACCTGATAATATACCGGAATGCCCTTGCCTGTTTTCTGATCAAAATTTTCCTGCGTCAGCGGAATTCTTACTTTCTCGCCAATTACAAGACCCCTGTTCTTATCAAAATCATTCGCTACAGCCAAATCACCCACGTAAATATGGTAAATTCGGCTTAAAGAATACAAACTTTCTTTAGGTGCAACGATGTGTTCTATAACAATACCTTTTGAACCCGGATGGGCCAGCAACTTCGATTGAGCAGTGGCACTACCGCAAAAAAGAACAAAACCTATTGCAAAAATAAAATCTTTCATAGTTGTATGCTATTAGGGATCTGCGAATTTACAATATTATCACTTATATAAAACGTTAAACAAAAAACGGGTACATTCGAAATTGTCGCGAGCGTCATCTCGCCGCAGGGCGAGATCTCCTGAATATTGGGGTAGATTCCTCGCTTCATTCGAAATGAAATAAATAGGATATTCGTTTTGTACGACAAATTTGAATGCATCCCAAAAAACAACCCATTCTGAAACCTAACAGAAAGGCGCACAATCATTTGAATGCTTCGGTTTTTTCACTATAATAAGTTAAGGCGAAATCTTCGCGTCTCCTTCCTACTAAAAAATGGGGCTTGTTGGTTTGCGTAATATTCGGGCAACTTATCTATTTTTGACCCTTAATATATCATGAGAAAGTTAAACCATTCTTTATTTGCCCGATTTAAACCCGTATGGACAGTATATGCTATTGGCCTGGCGCTAAGCCTGTTGACAAGGATTGTGCTATTTTTAATGTCCTGGTCGCAATTAGACATCAGTATTGCCAACCTGTCAGGCATCTTTTTTATCGGGCTTTTTTACGATATTTGTTTTTTGTCATTTGTATCCATTCCGGTTGTTTTGTATTTATGGCTTTCTAATGATGCCATGTACAATAAACCGTGGAACTACCTACTCTTAGGAGCCATCGGTGCATTTTTTGTGTACTCAGTTTTTCAAAACCCTGTTCCAAAAGAATATGACAGAAATCTTCCTTATGTTTTTTTAGCCCTGATCGGGCTTATCGGGCTGAGGTTCTTTGTTTTCAAGAACTTAAACCCTACAAACCGGCAGAAGGCACGTAGGGTATTGTTTAACATTTTCTTCTTTTTCATCCTTTTTCTTTTGGTATTCAATATTGTAAGTGAAATTGGTTTTTGGGAGGAATTTGGCAGTCGCTATAATTTCATTGCTGTTGACTACTTGATCTACACCAATGAGGTCATCGGCAATATTAAAGAATCCTACCCGATAGGGTGGATCATAACCGGAGTTTTGATCGCAACGGTTCTGGTTTTTTTACTTTATTATCGCTTTTCCAGGGATTCCCTGAAGGCAGCACCCTCGTTTTTTAGCAAGGCAATGGTAGCGGTACCCCTATTATTGCTTCCGGTTTTGGTTTACAATTTTGTAAACAACGGGTTGAAACAGTTTTCCAAAAACGAATACGTAAACGAACTGGCGGGAAACGGCCCTTACGAATTTGGCACAGCCTTTTTTAACAATACCCTCGATTTCTACCGTTTTTACAAGACCCTCCCCGATGAGGAAGTACTAACAGAAGTCAGGAAACAAATTTTGCTTCGTTCGCCCACCGATAGTTTTTTGAAAAAGGATCCGCTGTCCATTGAGCGGTTGGTAAAATACAAGGGTGCTGAGAAAAAACTGAATATTGTTTTGATCAGTATTGAAAGCTTCAGTGCCTCCTTTATGAAGGCCTTTGGCAATACTCAAAATATAACCCCCCATTTAGATAGCTTGTCACAACAGGGACTATTTTTTACCAATTGCTACGCCACCGGTACCAGAACCGTTCGCGGGTTGGAGGTGCTGTCTCTATCTATACCCCCCATACCAGGCCAAAGCATTGTAAGGATGCCAAATA
>JBDHYK010000007.1:0-34432 GCA_039811305.1 Niabella sp. | reverse complement strand
CCAGAACCATTGACCAAAATGGCTATTTGGCCTCCTTATATTTTTATCTGCATTTTCAATATAACGGATGGTTTTTCTTTGCTGCAATGGGATTGTTGATAGCCTGGCTGCTCCAAAAGTATCCGCAAGTGGTCATCAGCAAAAACGTATTTCTTTACTTTGCACTCACCTGTGTTCCAGCGTACTTCTTATCTACCCTTTGGGCCAAACTACCTTTATGGCTGTATGCTTTGGTGGTAGTAGCTGCGGTTTTTCAGGTGGCAGCCTGGGTTCTTTTCTTAAGCAATATTAAAAAATCCATCAAATTGCCAGAGATAAAAAATTACACTTTGGTAAACCTGCTGTTTGTATTGGTAGCTTTTTCGTTAAGTATTAAGTTTATTTTACAGTTAGGTTCCACGATTCCTATTGTTTCTAAACTTGCTTTTGGCTTTCGCCCCATTGTGATTGCCTATTTGCACCTTATTTTGTTAGCCGTATTTACACTCTTTTTACTCGCATACGCCTATATACAAGGTTTTTTTGGCAGCCTGAAAACCATAAAAACGGGTATTATTATTACCACAGTGGGCATTTTTGCCAATGAGTTCATTTTATTAGTTCAGGGTCTTGCAGCCTTTTCATACACACCGGTACTGTTTGTGAATGAACTCCTCTTTGGTGCCGCATTAACTATTTTTACCGGCGTTTTGGTATTAGTCATTTCCAGATACGAAACCCGCCCCGACACCTTGTTGTAACCCAACTGACGAAAATCATATTCTCTCATGAGTGAAAGCATTGGATAGACCTGATGCCGGTGATAATATTGCAAAATAAATCACAAGTATTATGAAAAAAATCTATCTTCTATTTTTAGGCGCCGTTTTGTTTACAGCCTGCAATTCGGGCACCGAAACTTCAACGGAGGCCACAAGCGGTACCGTAATCGAAACACATGGTCAGTCTGGGGTTCAGGATGAAACTTCTCAGCCCAATGTAGTACAAGTAGCCGTTAGCAGCCCCGACCACTCTACATTGGTAACCGCTGTCAAAGCCGCAGATCTGGTAAATGCCCTTTCCAATGCAGGGCCTTTCACCGTATTTGCACCCAGTAATGCTGCGTTCGAAAAACTTCCCAAGGGAACCGTTGAAGGTCTTCTGAAAGCCGACCAAAAAGATGCGCTGACAGACATTTTACAATATCATGTATATGTAGGTGTACTGAAAACAGACCAACTCATGGACGGTCAAAATTTAGGTATGGTTAACGGAGGTAATATTCAAATTACCATGCAGGATGGCAAACCGGTTATTAATGGCAAAGCCCATATTGTTGCATCTGTGCCCGCTTCCAATGGTATTGTACACGTTATTGACGAGGTTCTAACAGCTCCCGCCAAATAACGTTCTTTTCTTTAAATCTTTAATTACAGGAGCCTCCGATATTTTTTAAACCTATCGGAGGTTTTTCTTTTAAAGTCTTTCTTGAGATTTCGCTATCTTAGTGCTTGAGTCAAAAATAACTGACACTATTTTTTTTAGGCTTCTATCAATTAAAAAAGGGAAAAAATGGGCTTGTTATAACGAAAAACTAAAATCAGCTCGTTTTCTGAAAAAGAATGGATACAGACTGGGTAAGCACAAAAATCAATTACCAAATATAGTTTTAGTATGTTTTAATGAAGACCCAATTTGTACCAACCAGACGAAGAGATCTTTACAAAAAAAATCTATCCCAAACAAATGTGGTACAGGTAGTAACAACTTAAAACCAAAAATCTTAGAAATGAAACATTCTGTTCTTATGCTCATGGTTCTGATCCGTATTTCAGCGGTTGGATTTGCCCAACCCGTTGTACCAAAAACGGCCATCATACCCGAGCCTGTAAGCCTCGTTGCCAAAAACGGTGTATTTGTACTTCCTAAAACAATAAACATAAAAGCTCCGAATGATGCAACACTCAACCCTGCTCTCGAAGTATTGCAACGCAAGTTGACTGTCAGCACGGGAAGCACAGTAACACTGCTTCGTGGCAATGCAACAAAAGCAACCCTAAACTTGGAACTGAACAAAAAAACCAACCCTGCCATAGGAAGTGAAGGCTACCAACTTTCTGTAACATCCACGCAGGTTTCAATCAAAGCGAATCGCCCGGCGGGTTTATTTTATGGTATGCAAACGCTATTACAACTGTTACCCCCTCAAATAGAAAGCAACACACTTATAAAAGGCGTAAAATGGGAGATACCGGCCGTTGAGATAACCGATTATCCGCGCGTAGGCTGGCGGGGGTTAATGTTGGACGTTTCCCGACATTTTTTTACCGTACAGGAGGTAAAGCAGTATATTGATGCAATGGTGAAATATAAATACAACCTATTTCACTGGCATCTAAGCGATGATGAGGGCTGGCGGGTAGAAATAAAAAGTCTGCCAAAACTTACGCAGGTAGGTGCCTGGCGGGTAGAAAAAACAGGAGATTTTGGCACTTTCTCCAACCCCCTGCCCGATGAGCCTAAAAGCTATGGAGGCTTTTACACTCAGGAAGAAATAAAAGACCTGGTTCGGTATGCCAAAGAAAGGTTTGTGAATGTGATGCCTGAAATTGACGTACCCGGCCACAGCCTTGCCATTATTGCCGCCTATCCTGAACTTTCCTGCACCCCAGGCGCTGAAAAATACACGGTTCGTGCCGGCGAACCCATTATGGACTGGAGCCGGGGAGCGCCCCCCATTGCCCTGTTAGACAATACCCTGTGTCCTGCAAATGAAAAGGTATATGAGTTTATGGATAAAGTAGTTACAGAATTAGCACAGCTTTTTCCCTTCGAATACCTACACACCGGTGGAGATGAAGCGCCGCACAACTTTTGGGACAAGAACCCACAGGTGCAGGCTTTGATGCAGCGTGAAGGCCTAAAAACGATTCCCCAGGTGCAGGCTTATTTTGAAAAAAGATTGGAAAAAATTGTAAACTCGAAAGGTAAAAAAATGATGGGTTGGGATGAGCTTTTAGAAGGAGGCGTAAACAAGAGTACAGCTATCATGAGCTGGCGCGGCACAAAACAAGGAGTGGAAGCCTCCAAAGCAGGGCATCACGTGGTGATGAGCCCCAATCAATACACTTATATTGACCTGATGCAGGGCGATGCCTCAACAGAGCCACCCGTGTATTCCACAGTACGCCTGAGCCAATCCTACAAGTTCAATCCAGTACCCCCGGAAGCCGATGCCAACTACATACTCGGTGGGCAGGCAAATTTATGGACCGAGCAAATATATACGATTCGGCAGGCAGAATACATGACCTGGCCCCGGGGCTTTGCCATTGCAGAAGCGGTTTGGTCGCCAGAAAAAAATAAAAATTGGGAACGTTTTATTACTAAAACAGAGAACCATTTTAAAAGACTGAACTATGCCGAAACGAAATACTCCCCGGCGATGTATGATGCCATCGTAAACACAAAAAAATCCGGAGACAAACAACTAGTGGTGTTGAGTACCGAAATTTCCGGATTAGATATTTACTACAGTTTTGACAATTCAGAACCCGACCGCTTCTATCCAAAATACAAGGAGCCGCTTACAATACCTAAAGATGCACAACTTTTGCGAATAAAAACCTACAGAGGGAAAGATCCGGTTGGTCGGTTGATGACGATTCGTGTAGAGGATTTGAAAAAACGAAGATCATAAAACTGAAAAAAATAATGGCAACAGATCGGGCTTTTTTAACGTCTTTTTTGTAAGGGCTTGCAAACCGGGTTTTGCCTTTCTGCATTTTTAGCTTATTTTGCAGCCTTACAAAAAAAATATGGCAGAACCGATTATTGAAATAATTGACGCAGCAATATACCAGAGTGATAATTTAATTTTAGACAATGTAAACCTACAGGTAAACAGCGGTGAATTTGCGTATTTAGTAGGCCGAACCGGTACCGGAAAGTCGAGCCTTCTGAAAACTTTATACGGCCAGCTCCCCTTAAAATCGGGCAGGGCTTTAGTGGCTGGTTTCGAGCTAAAGGAACTGCATTGGAAGCAAATTCCGTTCCTACGCAGAAAATTAGGTGTTGTTTTTCAGGATTTTAGGCTGCTTACAGACAGAAATGTGAGCGACAATTTGAAATTTGTGTTGAAAGCAACCGGATGGAAAGATACAAAAAAAATGAACGACAGGGTGAACGAAGTATTGCAGCAGGTAGGATTAGGCGGGCAAGGGTATAAAATGCCCTTCGAAATGAGTGGGGGCGAACAACAAAGGGTTGATATTGCCCGAGCCTTACTGAACGAACCCAAACTGATATTGGCAGATGAACCCACAGGAAACCTTGACCCCGAAACTACCGATGAGATCATGAATCTACTGTTGAAAATTGCAAAAAACACCAATGCAGCAATTGTGATGGCTACCCATGATTATCTGGTGGTACAAAAATATCCGGCAAGATTAATCAAAACCGAAGCGGGAAAAGTAATTCCCCATGCTACCATAGATAATTTATAATTGGCTCTATGTTTTTCTGATTATTATAAGTACTGCCCAGCAACTCATATCTTAGATGCACTTCCTGCTCCTGAAAGGGTTGATGGTACAGGTGATGAATGATGCCCGCAATCGAGTCTGCATCTTTACCAATATGACAAATTTTTTGCAATTCCGGGCTCTCGGCCATTGTGGGCGTTACCACGCAATGCCTGCCTTCAAATAATGCATGCAACAGCTTAAAGGAAACACCGTTTTTAGATTTATTGAAACAGGGAAGAATATTTATATGAGCTTTCCCCACCAAATCGTTCAACTCCTCTTCGGGCGGATTGGCTACAATGCAGGTATGCTTAAATACATGCGCTGCTTTTTGCAAACGAACCGATGGGTCTTTGCCCGCAATAACAAAGGGAATTTTAATTTTATTGAAAACATTTCGCAAAAGCCAGAATGCGGCTTTTGCATTCTCTGGTTGCGATAGATTGCCATGAAACAAACAAAAACTCCCCTTACCCGCCCTGCTGTTTATTTTCTGCCAACCTGTAAACGCCGGCAAAAAATTAGTATTTTCAAACCCCGACGACTCGAAAAAAAACTGATCTTTTTTACAGGCAAAGGCATAAAAAAGACTCTTGGGTAGCATTTTGTAATATTTTTTAAGCAGACTGCCTTCTTTTTTGAAAAAGAACCACTTCAATGGGTTTCTTGTGTTTTTAGCCAGATTCAGTTGGTAGCGCCCTTCGTCGTGTTGAATTCTTACACAAATTTTCCGGTTTTGCAAATCAATATATTGCAAGTACCCCACCGTAACGAAGCCTTCAAAAAGAATAGGATGCTGATCCCTGCTTAGAGTAGCTATTAGGCTTTCATTAATTCGAGATTCAATGCATTCGGGGACATCTTTGCGAGAAAACAGGTTCGTCCCAAGCTTTTTTGGCGGATATAAATGAATGGAACTACAAAAAGCACATAACTCGTATGGGGGAGTATCCGCTGCACTAACACAGTGTAAATGTACCCCTATGCCATTTTTATGAAACGCTTTGATACGGTGAAATATATCAATAGCCGACCTTTTATCTGCCGGCCAGGGCACCTCTGCACATACCATATGTAATTCTCTGTTCATTCAATACAGCTATTGCATTCGGCTTTTGATAATTTACTGTGTTGCAAACCCGTTTTCGGGTTTGTTATCATTAAACAACGCGGTTACAATAAAGTTCAAATGATCCTTGATTGAATTACATGCTAAGAAACAGCCCAATCTATTAGGGAAATACACCTTGCAGAAACCCCTTTTTCACAGCTACTGACCCATACCTTCCATGCCGCCCTGCATACCTTCCTGTTCGTTCCGCATATTCTTTCTTTTAAACAGGGATGCATCTATTTTACCAAAACGGTATGCGAAGTTCAGCCTAAAAAACTGTTGATCCCGCCTGCGGGTATTTCTTTGGTCAAAAATGGGAGTGTAGGTGTAGATATCGGAAAAGTCAGTTTTAAAAATATCCCGCACACTTAAAGTTATGGAAGCCGCTTTGTTTTTTAAGAACTCGTATTTGAGGGAGGCATCCACCGTGTAGTTGGGCATACTGTACCCCTGGGCATTACCGCCGCCGCCACCCATAAAACCCCTGCCACCGCCAAAACCACCGCCGCCGCCGCTACCACTGCCACCGGGTGCCAATACTCGCTTCGATGTGTATTCTGCCGAAACCTGTGCTATGAAGTTATAAGGTAGTTTAAAATCATTGTTCAGCTTGCCAAACCAACTCCATAATTGACCTACAGTAGTAATACTTGGATCGTCCATAGTTATTTTTGAGGTATAAATATTCAGGTTGCTGGTTACGTCCCACCAGGGTGCAAGTTTGTTTTTCGAAATGGCTTCGAAACCACCCACCATCCCCTTATTGGCATTGGTATAGGTGGTAATGATGGCTTTTTTATTGCTTAAAGGGTTGATTTCTTCTGTTTGATAACGGGTAATCAGGTTATTAGTAGTTTTGTAATAGACCGATAAAATCAGGTTGTTCACCTTGTCGAAGGCTTTGGAATAGGATAGTTCAAAAGAATTCGTGAACTCGGGTTTTAAATTAGCGTTCCCTTTACTAATATTTAAGGAATCGGAATAATCCGTGATGTAGGGAAACAGCTGGAAAAATCCGGGTCGGTTAATACGCCGGCTATAATTCAATTGCAAGGTTTGGTCGTTTTTCAGTTGTTGAGACAGAAAAATACTTGGGAACAAACTTACAGGATATTTAATGCTAAAATTGCTCACTGTATCACGAAACCCTGTATTATTATTTCCTACCGCGCTGGTTACTTTTCCGGTATAATCCGAACTTTCAAGCCTTAAACCCGCCTGATAACCAAAGTTTTCTCCAATCTTTCCGGTATAGTTCACATAACCGGCTGCCACCCTGTCGGAATAGTTGAACTTTGTGGACAATAGGGGCTGCAATACAACGGCGCCTGAAGACGTTACAAAAGAGAGATTGTTTTCATTGGCCTGGTTAGACTGGTTGAGGCGGACACCCGTTTCAAATTTATTCTTGTCATTGATCGGCTTTGCATAATCAATTTGCCCGGTAAAACGCCCACTGGAGCCGTTGCCGTTTTGCACTTGTTTAAAACTGCCCGTTTGGCCACTTGAACCCGAAGTGAAATTTCTGTTTACCACTTCAGAACGATTTTCGTTATTGTGTGCAAAATAATTCAGATCAGCCGTAAGTTGATGACCATTATTACTTGGGAAATTATGCACATACGCCAAACTTCCGCCCTTATTCCTCATTTTGAATTTGCTTTCGGTTTCTCTTAAAGTTTGAGAGCTGCCTTTAGAAACGCCTCCGATGGCCGTATCTGACAGAATGGTGCTGTTGCCATTATTCGAAAAATCGCCTCCCATAGCCACGCCAGAGAGTGTGAGGGTATTACGGTTGTCCAAAAAGTAGTCAATGCCTCCTCTAAAGAACCGGAAGTTCCCGTTGTTTCTATTGCGATCGGTCTGGCTCATTTTAAAGGTACTGTCTAATGCTTTACTGATTCTTTCGGTGCTGCCAGTTCCCATAGAACTGCGTTGGTTATACATGCCATTGCCAAAAAAGTTGAATTTTCCCTGTCTCAGATTAAAGTTGAGACCGAGATTAAATTTACCCCGTTGGTCAACGCCCCCACGCAGGTTTCCGCTATAGCCCACGCGCTTTGATTTTTTTAAAACGATGTTCAGAATGCCTGCAGTACCTCCGCTGGCATCGTACTTTGCCGATGGATTGGTAATTACTTCCACGTTTTCTATCTGATCTGCCGGTATTTCATCAAGCGACAGCGTGGATGGGCGCCCATCCACAAAAATTTGTGGCGAGCTGTTGCGTACGCTTACGTTTCCGTCAATATCCACACTCACCGAAGGAACGGTTCTAAGTACGTCGGTGGCAGTACCCCCGCTGGCAATCAGGTTGTTTTCCACATTGTATATTTTCCGGTCTACCCCCAATTTCATACTGGGCGCAGAACCTGTAACCGTTACCGCTTCCAACATCTTCTCATCACGGCTTAATTTAATGTTACCCAAATCTTTATCAAGTGCAGCCAACATACTGTTTATATCTTTTGAGGCTGCTGCCTGCCGTATTTTGGTACGATCCAAAAAGCTGAAAGGCACATCATATGGTTTATACCCCATTCCACTAATTTGAAGCCTGTACGACCCCATTGCGGCAATATTTTCCAATTTAAAATTTCCGTTAGCAGGTGTTAACATTCCGGAAACCACAACGCGCTGCGATTTTTTTGTGGCAGAATCTGTTTTTATTTGAACCAATTGCACCGATGCCGCATCAATTCCTTTTCCACTTACCGAATCCACCACTTTGCCATAAAGCGAGCCATTGGGCATATTTCCTCCCATTCCAAAACCACCACCCGGTTGTTGGCCGAAAACTAAGGTTACAAAACTTAAGAATAAGCTTGTAAGAATAAATTTTTGCATGTATTTTGTAATTTTCTCCTTTTGACGTTGAAAGTTTTTAAATCCTGTGGGTGAAAACAAGTAAACAACGAATAAAGTTGTGTTAAGATTTGTTAAAATTGATAACTTGCTTAGTAAGCGATTATATAAAACAGCAGCAAATTAATGAAGCCCATCATCGCTCCCACAATGGCAGCCCACCATTTAAACTGTCGCAATTCAGTAGCAAAATTTTGGTAAATGAGTTTCGATAGCTCCCTATCCTCCATTTTCTCTGTTAGCACGCCAGCAATAGCTGACTTTATATCCCAACCCGCCATCATTTCACTCATTACCTTGGGAAACAGCGTCTCTAACTGCTTCATAAATACTTCCTTCACTTTGTTGGTCGTTTTTTCGGTAATGAACATTGCCAGCATGGGTATTTCTTCTTTTAACTTTTTATTCAGAAACTCATCCACATGTGTTTCTAACAGGGGCCTATGTTTCGAAAGTAATGCCGATGGGTTCAGTTTTTCATCCATTAGCTGCATGGGAAACCATCCCGACACAGTTGCCGCAATATTTTCTGAACGCGCGGCAGAACCTTTTTTTCCTAACTTATTGTGAATCAGGTAATAAATTAAAGAGCTTCCAGCTATCCAACCAATAACTGCCGATGCCAGGGGTATTGTAAAAAGCCAGTAACTCATATTATTTTTCGTAAAAAACCCCAAATCCGGAAGGCATTCGGGATTCGGGGTATGCGATGGGTGGCTAACCGGGTTCGAACCGGCGACCCTCAGAACCACAATCTGATACTCTAACCAGCTGAGCTATAGCCACCAATTTGGGGATGCAAAGTTAAGCAAAAAGTTATTACTGTGCAATTTTTTAATTTAATTTGTCGTCAATTAGTTAGAAATTCTCAAACAGCATTAAAAAATATATAAACCCCATTCTTGAAAAGAATTGCTAAATTTATATCCGGGTTCAGTTGAGCCTGATAAATTAATACTACTTTTGAAGGATGCGTTCGTTTTTAAAATATATGATGGATATGAAGCGTTTACCCTTTGTTATTTTATTCGTTGTACTTGCAACTACTTTTTTTGCCTATAAATCTACCCAGGCCGAAAATAGAGAACCCGTTGGGAAATATGAACAAATTATGAAATTAGTGGGGCAAATGCTTTCACAAGGCCACTATGACCCACCGGCAATTGACAATAATTTTTCCAAAAAAGTATTTAATAAGTACATCGAGAATTTGGATGGAGAAAAAAATCTTTTCCTGAAATCAGATATTGACCAACTATCCGAAAAATATGGCGACCGCATTGACGATGAAATAAAAGGCGCTACCGTAGAAAGCTTCCTGGCCATCACAAAAGTATTCAACGAAAGAGTGCAAACAGCATCCCAATGGACTAATGAAATTTTGTCGAAACCCTTCGATTACAATATAAAAGAAGATATTGTACTGGATGGCACCAAACTATCCTTTGCACAAACTGAAAAAGAACGCAAAGACCGCTGGCGTAAAAAAATTAAATTTTTAGCTTTAGAGCGCTATGTGGATCTGCAGGACGAAAGAACGGCCAATAAAGACAAAAAAGACTACACAATAAAACCGGATGCACAATTGGAAAAAGATGCCCGGGTAAAAACAGACACCATTGTAAATAGATTTTTCAACCGCTTCAAAGTAAAATACAAAGAAGACGATATGTTTAACATGTTTGTTGATGCCATTGCCAACAGCATGGATCCTCATACTGAGTTCTTCCCGCCTGTAGATAAAAGATATTTTGACGAAGAAATGAGCGGTACATTTTACGGAATTGGAGCCGCCCTGCAATATACCGATGCCGGGATAAAGATTACCGCCATCAATGTAGGAAGCCCGGCGGCAAAATCGGGCGAATTGCAACCCGGAGACATTATTACAAAAGTTGCCCAGGGCGATGCACCTGCTGTGGATTTGTTTGGATACCTGATACAAGATGCCGTGAAACTGATTCGCGGAAAAGAGGGCACCATTGTAACGCTTACCATTAAAAAGCCAGATGGTGTGATTAAAGTCATCAAACTAAAAAGAGAAAAAATTGAAAATGACATTGATACCTACGCCCGTAGCGCAATTGTAAAAGAAGATAGCACCGGTACCAAAATTGGAGTTATTTATCTGCCCGAATTCTATGCCGATTTTGTAAACCCCAACGGGCGCCGCAGTTATTTGGACGTGGAAAAAGAAGTAAAGAAGCTAATGGCTGAAAAAGTGGATGGAATCATCCTCGATCTGAGAAGAAATGGAGGCGGATCCTTATATGACGTAGTACAAATGGTGGGATTATTTGTAGATCAGGGGCCTGTGGTGCAGGTGAAAGACCGATACAACAAACCCGTGGTTTTAAAAGACCGGGAAACCGGCGTTTTGTATAAAGGCCCATTAGCCGTAATGGTGGACGAGTTTAGCGCCTCCGCGTCTGAAATATTTGCCGCCGCCATACAAGATTACGGCCGCGGAGTGATCATTGGCAGTACTTCTACTTTTGGCAAAGGTACCGTGCAGCGCAATATTGGGTTAGATCCTAAGACCGGATTTACTATGAACGATTCGGAATTGGGCACCCTGAAACTGACTCTGCAAAAATTTTACAGAATCAGTGGTGGATCTACACAGTTGAAAGGAGTAGCCTCCGATATCGTACTACCCAGCCAAATTGAACCACTAAAGCTGAGGGAAAAAGATATGGAAGATGCGTTACCCTATGACGAAATTGCCCGAGCCGACTATAAAATGTGGCCCGCAACCTTCAACATGAACACCATAAAAGAACTCAGCCGCGAGCGCCTGTTAGAAGACAGCAGTTTTGCAGTTATTAAAAGAAACAGCGCCTGGCTCGCCAACGAAAACGACAAAGGCTATTCCCTGAATATTGATCTATATCGCCAGGAAAGAAATGAAATTAAAGCCAAAGCCGCACAAATAGATTCGGTACAAAAGCTAAAAAACAAGTTAGACGTAGTTACGCTGAGTTCTGAAGTAAATAAATATGCTAACGATAAAAATAAACAGGATCGTTTAAAAGCCTGGTTAAAAGTAATGAGTAATGATATTTATTTAAATCAGGCGGCAAAAGTGGTTTCAGACCTGATTGTCATGGACAATATTGCTAAAAATACTCCGGCATCGCACTAAGGGTAGCCGCAGCGGGCTGACTTGATAAATGCTTTATTTTCAAATGATTAAAATCATATATTTGGAGTACTTTCAGTGATTTTTATCACTGATACCCCCTCGTTTTCCCGTTATGTTTACAGCGTAAAGTGCAACGGCTCCTGTTTCGTTTTTTCAGGCTAAAACCGTTGAATATTGTTGTAATGAAAAAAATAGTGATCCTTGGTGCCGGTACCGCCGGAACCACTTTAGCCAACCACCTGAAACGAAAATTAGACCGAAAGAAATGGGCCATTTCCATCATTGATGCCTGTAAAAATCATTATTACCAACCCGGATTTTTGTTCATCCCTTTTGACATTTACAAACCCGAACAAACCATCAAGCCCCTAAATAAGTTTATCCCCAAAGGGGTGGAGCTGATTGAGGAGAACATCGAATTAGTGGTTCCTGAAGAGAATAAGGTACAATTAGCAAACGGTATAAGCCTCCACTACGATATTTTGGTAATAGCTACCGGTAGTAAAACGGCTCCAGAAGAAGTGGAAGGAATGCTTGGGGAGGAATGGCAAAAATCAATTTTTGATTTTTATACCTACGAGGGAGCAGTAGCGCTGAGCCATAAATTGCGCAACTGGGAAGGCGGCCACCTGGTGGTGCATATTACAGAGATGCCCATCAAATGTCCGGTTGCTCCGCTGGAATTTGCTTTCTTAGCCGATGCTTATTTTACTAAAAAGAAGATGCGCGATAAAGTAACTATTACTTATGTTACTCCTTTGAGCGGTCCTTTTACAAAACCCAAATGCAACACAGCCCTTAGCTACTTATTGAAAGAAAAAAATATCCATAGCGTTGCCGATTTTGCCATTATGGAAGTAGATAACGAAAATAAAAAAATAGTTGATTATGGAGGCGAGGCAGTACCGTTTGACCTGTTAGTAACCGTACCCACCAACAAGGGCGATGCTGTATGGGAACGTTCGGGCATGGGCGACGACCTCAATTTTATTCCCACCCATAAGGCTACGCTGCAATCTAAAGCGCATGAAAATATTTTTGTAATTGGCGATGCCACAAATGTGCCTACATCTAAAGCCGGATCGGTAGCTCATTTTCAGGTAGAAGTGCTCACGACGAACATCCTGAAATTTATAAATGGGGATGCCTTACTCCCCGATTTTGACGGACATGCGAACTGTTTCATCGAAACAGGATTTGACAAAGCCTTACTGATTGATTTCAACTACGAAGTACAACCCGTAGAAGGCACCTTCCCTATTGCCGGAATTGGCCCCCTGCGACTTTTAAAAGAAAGTAAACTGAACCATTGGGGAAAACTACTATTCCGCTGGGTGTATTGGAACGTGTTACTTAAGGGGCTGCCCATACCGTTTGTTCCTGCAAAAATGAAAACAGCCGGTAAAAAATTGGGATAAAAAGCATTACTTTGCGCTTCACAACATAAAACATTATTAATTTTTAAAATAACTAAACCGCTACAAGATGGAAAAAACAATAGCAGGAATCACAATCAACCTGAACGAAGAAGGATTCATGACCGATTTTTCACAGTGGACGCAGGAAGTAGGCGAAGAAATTGCCAAAGAGAATGAAATCAACCTCTCTGCACGACACTGGGACGTAATTCATTATATTCAGGATCAGGTAAAAAAAGAAGTATCCCTGAGCATCCGGGGTATTGGCAAAAGTGGTGTAGTTACCATTAAAGAATTTTACGAACTTTTCCCCAAAGCACCGCTAAAAACCGCAACAAAAATTGCCGGCGTACCCAAACCTGCGAGTTGTATTTGATACATTGGGGTAAGCAGTGATTTTTGCTAATTCGGCGAGGCAGCCTGTTTTACAAAAAAATAGCAAAAATCACTCCCCGGGGCTGCAGGTTGTGGTTGGAATAAGCCTGTAATTCTTTAAAAACTAATAAAAAAATATTATTTTATGCAAAAAATGATGATTATCCTATCGAAATCGGCACTGGACAGCGTATATGCCGCTTTTGTACTGGCTAATGGTGCCCGAATGGAAGGTATTGAAGCCGAAATGTTTTTTACCTTCTTTGGCCTCGACGCCATCCATAAAAAGAAAAACAAAAGTCTGCGGTTTGCTACAGTGGGCAACCCCTCAATGCCCATGCCCACCCTCATTGGCGGGTTGCCGGGAATGGAAGCCATGGCCACATCAATGATGAAAAAAGAAATGGAAAAATTAGACCTGCCTGATGTACCGGAGTTTTTAGAAATTCTGTCGGATAGTGGTGTAAAAATGTGGGGGTGCAAACTTGCGGCGGATATGTTCAAATACAAGAAAAGCGATTTGATAGACCAGGTAGAAGAAATAATCACAGTTGGCGATTTTTATCAGAAAGCCAGTGGCGAGGGCACACAGATCCTGTTCATTTAATTAATTCTTTGCTCAAAAAACAAGAACCGGATCCACATCCGGTTTTTTTTGCGCAACTAGTTACAAACGAGTTGTATCCTTCAGGCTTGCAGAAGGCCGCCCCTATGCCTAAAGATGAGTGATCTTAAACAGCTTGTAGCAGAGCTTCCTCATTTTATTGAAAAATTGGGAAAGAAAAATTAAAGCCAGAAGCGATTACGAAACTTTCAAATCCCCAATCCTTCATTATCTTCGCAGCCTTATGGATAAAAAACGAGAAATTGTACTGAGTGGCGTAAGGCCCACAGGAAATTTACATTTGGGCAATTACTTTGGAGCCCTAAGAAACTATGTAAAAATGCAGGATGCCTACGAGTGTTATTTTTTCATTGCCGACCTACACTCGCTAACCACACATCCCGATACGAAAGAATTGCGGGAAAATGTGTTGCAGGTTGTTTCCGAATATATCGCAGCAGGATTAAATCCCGAAAAAGCAGCGCTCTACTGTCAAAGTGATCTGCCACAAACCTCTGAATTATATTTGTACCTCAATATGCTGGCTTACAAAGGCGAACTGGAAAAAACCACCACCTTTAAGGATAAAGTACGCTTGCAGCCCGATAACGTAAATGCCGGCTTGCTTACCTACCCCGTATTAATGGCATCGGATATTCTTATTCACAGGGCAACCTTAGTCCCGGTGGGCAAAGACCAGGAGCAACACCTTGAGATGACGCGCAATTTTGCCAATCGTTTCAACCATCGGTATGGCCCGGTATTTCCAGAACCAAACGCTTTTAATTTTGGAAACGATCTGCTAAAAGTTCCCAGCTTAGATGGCGTTGGTAAAATGAGCAAAAGCGAAAACCAATACGCCACACTGTACCTGGCCGACGAGGATGACGTCATCCGAAAAAAAGTAATGAAGGCCAAAACCGATGCTGGCCCCACAGAACCCAATGCACCCAAGCCAGACTATATCCAGAACATTTTTGACCTGATGCAATTAGTAACCCATCAGGAAGTGATTGAAAAATATGAAACTGATTATAACCAATGTTCCATTCGGTATGGCGATTTGAAAAAGCAATTGGCTGAAGACATGGTACAATTTATTGCACCCATCCGTCAAAAAACAAAAGAACTACGAGCCAATGAAACCTATTTAAAAGAAATATTAGAACAGGGCGCAGCAAAAGCACAAGTCAGCGCCAACCATACCTTAGAACAGGTGAGAAAAGCGGTTGGTGTAAAATACTTTTAAAAATTTGCCATAAAAATAAAAAAGATTGCTTACTTTGACCATCTGTAAGCTCCTGCTAACAGAGCTTAGAATGGTTGTGCAGCGAAAGATTACAAAAAAATTTGTAGAATAATGTCCAAGTCAAGAGCCAAGCCCAAACACATTGCGATTGCCGGAAATATTGGCGCCGGAAAAACCACGCTGACAGAAATGCTCAGCAAACACTACAAATGGATCCCCGTATTTGAAGACGTGGACAATAATCCCTACCTGATGGATTTTTACGAAGACATGCCGCGATGGAGTTTCAATTTGCAAATCTATTTTCTAAACGGTCGTTTAAAACAGTTATTAGAAATTCATAAAGGCACAGAAACCGTAATTCAGGATCGCACCGTGTATGAAGATGCAAATATATTTGCACCCAACCTGCATGAGATGGGTTTGATGAGCAAAAGAGATTTTGATAATTATTACGATTTTTTTCAAACATTAAAATCTATGGTACAACCTCCGGACCTGCTCATTTATTTGAACGCATCCGTTCCCACGCTTGTTGGCAATATTCAAAAGCGGGGCAGGGAGTATGAAGAAAACATCCGGTTGGATTATCTAAAAAAACTTAATGAATTCTACAACAAATGGATTGGGAACTACAAAGAAGGGGCGCTATTAATTGTTGATGTAGATAAAAATAAATTCGCAGAAAATAGCGAAGACTTTGGCGAAATCATCTCTAAAATAGACTCGCAGCTCTATGGGTTGTTTTAGCAAATGATGATTTTTTAAATGCAGCAACACGGTTCTTAAAACAATTCCGCCCTCATGCAATCCTCAAAAATTGCAATAGCTTCGCATTTCCTTATATTTTTAAAATGACAAGGATCTATTTACCCACTATATTACTGTCTTGGTTGTGCAGTATCGGGATCATCCAAGCAAGGGCACAAAGTGCCCGACCCAATATCATTGTATTTCTTGTGGACGACATGGGCTGGCAGGATTGCTCGCTACCCTTTTGGAAGGAAAAAACCAGGCTTAATGAGCAGTTCCACACCCCCTCTATGGAAAAAATGGCAGCAGAAGGAATGAAGTTTACCAATGCCTATGCCACTCCGGTTTGCACACCCACCCGTGTAAGCATGCTTACTGGAATGAATCTGGCCCATCACCGGGTAACCAACTGGACTTCGCCCGTGCGCGATAAACCCACCGATGTAACCGACAACCAGTTCGCTTTAGCAGACTGGAACTACAACGGTCTTAGTCCTGTGGCAGGTGTACCCAAAACTGTACATGCCACCTCCTTTGTGCAATTGCTGAAAGATGCCGGTTACTTTACCATACATGTTGGCAAAGCGCATTGGGGAGCCAGTGGTACGCCGGGCAGCAGCCCGTACAACTTAGGCTTTATGGTGAATATTGCAGGTCATTCGGCCGGACATCCGCAAAGCTATCTTTCGGAAGATAATTACGGAAATATACCTGGCAAAGCAGGATTGCAGGCTGTACCCGACTTACAGGAATACTATGGTAGTGGAACCTTTCTTACCGAGGCACTTACCTTAGACGCACTTAAAACCCTGGATGAACCCATCAAGAGAAAACAGCCCTTCTTCCTGCACCTGTCGCATTATGCCGTGCATGTGCCCATAATGGCCGATAACAGATTCTTTCAAAAATATCTGGATAAGGGATTAGACAAAACCGAAGCGGGTTACGCGTCCTTAGTTGAGGGTATGGATAAAAGTTTAGGCGATGTGATGAATTATTTGAAAAAGAAAAACATTGACAAGAATACCCTCATCCTCTTTGTTACCGACAATGGAGGTTTAAGCAATCCCGGAACCCGGGGAGGAGGCGGCGCCTATACGCAGAACCTGCCACTGCGCGCCGGCAAAGGCTCAGTTTACGAAGGAGGCATACGGGTACCTATGATTGTAAAATGGCCAAAACAAGTGAAAGCGGGCACCGTTGCCAACCAATATATTAGTGTGGAAGATTTTTTCCCTACGATAATGGACTTAGCACAGATCCGCCAATATAAACCGATCCAAAAAATAGATGGCATCTCCCTTGTACCCATTTTGAAAAATGCCGCTTATACCGATCGCAAACGAACTCTGATTTGGCATGTGCCTAACAAATGGATCCCCAACGATGGGCCAGGAATCAATTATTTCAGTGCAATTCGACAAGGTGACTGGAAGTTAGTGGTGAGCCTTAGAACCGGCAGGAAGGAACTTTACAATCTTGCAAATGATATTGGTGAACAATACGATGTGGCCGCTAATAACCGACCCATCGTTGAAGCATTATCCAGGCAATTACGAAACCAACTTGCTACATGGCGTGCACCCATGCCCATAGACAAGGCAACTGGAGAACCCATAGAACTCGTTGTTGACTAACGCTCGACCCTGCCAGAGTCGTAACGTCCCTCTGAGATTGTCTTCTTATGTACTACGGGCACAATTTCATCTCCAAAGGAAAATACAGATTGGACACGATGCTCAGCCACCCGTTCGATAGGGCAACCTGATTTTTCTCTATAACTATTTGTTATGTAATTTGCCGACAACGGTGTCCATCACACTCCTTATTTTGTCCACAGCCCCGTTGAATGCATGGGCCAGGGTATCGGCATTGTGAGAAACCGCTTCAGGGTGCTTTCCTTTAGGACGCACTTCAATGGTGCACCGTTTATCATTAACACCAGATTTTCCTCTGTTTTCATCAGCAAAATAAACATCCACACTCATAATATATTCTGTGTAGCGATCTAATTTTTTCTTTACCTCTATCGCATATTTTTCAAACATCCCCTCGGATCCGGTGATGTGGCTGTCTGTGTTTACCTTTATGTCCATATTAAAAATTTAATTTTATCGCCAGGATGATATTGGCTGATCTAGGTTCAATACATTCATAATTCTTCAAAAACGCCTGTTTCTATATTCTTTTTTACATTATCGGCTCTAAAATACCGTCCATTCATGGCAACATAAACCCCGGCGGGTAGGGCTTGTGCAAAAGCAAGCGCGCTGCCCAGGTTGAATAAGCCGTCTGAACTGCCAAATTTTATAGGGATCATGGCGCCGGTGAGTACAATTGTTTTTCCTTGAACTTTTTCCGACAGCATTTTTGCAGTTATGGCTATTGTATCGGTTCCATGGGTAATCACAATTCTTTCTTCATCGGCCTGATTACATTGATGGGCAATTAGCTCGCGGTCTTCGTCTGTCATTTCCAGGCTGTCCACCATCATAAGGGTTCGTATCTCCACCGGCACCGTGCTACGGCCAAGTTTTAAAAGATCGTGTAAATGGGTGTCTTTAAAATAAAGTTGCCCATTCAGCATATTGTATTCTTTATCGAATGTGCCTCCTGTAATAAATATTCTGATTGCCATTAGACCTAATAGAAATTTACTGCAATGTTAAACGATTTATTGCTTTATGAAAAACTTTACTTTACTGCTATTCACACCTTCAGATCAAAGGTTCAGGAAATATATTGGCAAAAGCCTATAAGAATCAACAAGAACCTATTAAAAAACCAAACTTCTTCAAATCTACAAAAACAGGGTAAGCCTTTGCTTTCTGTTTTCTTGTATTAGGTTCACTCTGAGCGAACCCCCAACCTTTCCGCCAACCGTCCTCGTTCCTTCTTGCCTTCAAAGTAGCTTCGATGCAGCATTCACGAGATTTTCACGAGTGTTTTGGATGGCGCTGTGCAACGGTGTATCAGGAGGTGTTATACAAACTACTTTATCAAAAACATGTTCCCAATTTTGATCAGGCTCCCTATTCACACGCCCCCCCAATGCTAGTACGGGCAGGCCAAACTTTTTTGCAACTGCCGCCACACCAAAAGGAGCTTTGCCAAGGAGTGTTTGGCTGTCAATGGAGCCTTCTCCGGTAATTACCAGATCCGCATTTTTTACATAATATTCAAAATCAATGAGTTGTATTAAATATTCAATGCCATTTACCAACGAAGCGTTACAAAAAGCTGCTAAAGCGGCTCCCACACCTCCCGCAGCTCCGCTATGAACCAACGCGCTCATTTTTACAGATGTTGTTTCAAAAACAACTTCATCTAAACGGGCTAAAGCTTTTTCAAGAAATTTTACGTCCGCATCGCTAGCTCCCTTTTGAGGAGCAAAAACGGCCGCAGCACCCTGCGAACCCAATAGTTTATTATCCACATCGCACAAAACCACAATTTCTGTCTCCCGTAAACCCGCATCGAACCCCGATAGGTCTATTTGATGCAAGGCTGCCAAACCCAGAGGAAACTCAGTAATCTCTGTGTGATACTTATCAAAAAATCGGAGCCCCAACTCCCGCAGCATTCCACAACCTCCATCCACGGTAGCGCTTCCACCAATCCCCAAAAGAATTTTTTTTGCTCCTCTGGCTAAAGCTGCTTTAATTAATTCGCCAACACCTTTGGTTTGAGCAACTAAAGGTTTGTACTCCACCGCAGGTAACAGCCGAATTCCGCAAGCGTCTGCCATTTCAATAATAGCAATATTTTCCAACAGCCCAAAACCGGCCTCAACGGGTCGCAGCAGCGGGTCGCTGACAATTTGCGGAACAAAAACCGCATTCAGATATTTTCGTATTAATGCTCCGGTTCCATCACCCCCATCACCCACCGGTAGGCAAACTGTTTGAAAGGTGGGGTGTGCTTTCAGGATGCCCTCCTGAATTGCATCGGCTACATTTTGCGCAGCCAAACTGCCTTTGAAAGCATTTGGAGCAATAACAATTCTCATGGGAAAATAAAGGTAATAAAAAAAGAGAGCCAGGGCATATTTGCGGAAAAATCAAAAAAACACCATTCCGTACTATATTTGCAGCGGCATGGATCCTGAGGTGTTGAAAAATTATTATGAAGAAGATTCCCGTTGTTTACAAATAGCGGACAAGCTTTGTATGCCCCTACCACAACGCCTGCTCCTTTCCGGGCTGGCAGGCAGCGCCTCCACCTTTGTAGTGGCCGCCTGCGCCAGGCATACGCCTGAGTTGAATCATGTAATCATCTTAAACGAAGCCGAAGAAGCGGCCTACTTTCATAATACGCTGGAGAATATTACCGGAGCATTAGATATTTTCTACTTCCCTTCTTCTTTTAAAACAAAAAAAAATTATGCCCTGCTTCACCCTTCGCATATCATGTTGCGAACAGAAGCACTCACGAAATTTGCGTCGCCTGCTATAACCCAAAATCCGACAGGCACCCAAAACATTCGCCGAAAAATTCTCGTTACCTACCCCGAAGCATTGTTTGAAAAAGTGGTCGTCTCAAAAACTCTATCTGAAAATATCATTCACATAAAAACTTCAGATACTCTTGATATTGCCGAGGTGCTTCTTAAGTTGGATCAGTATGGTTTTGAGCGTAGTGATTTTGTGTATGAACCAGGACAGTTTGCTATACGGGGTGGTATTTTCGATATTTATTCTTATGGAAACGACAAACCCTACCGTATCGAACTCTTTGGAAATGAGGTGGACTCCATCCGCATCATTGACCCTGAAACACAATTGAGCGAAAGAAAGCTGCTTCAGGTATCCATCATCCCTAATGTGGATACGCAGTTTACGCATGAAGAAAGAGTTTCCCTGTTTGATTTTCTTCCGGACAATACCGTAATTTGGATACAAGATCCTGCGCTCTGTGCAGATCGGTTAAGAGACGATGAAGAAGAGTTAGACTACTATCTTCAAGTTCGGCAACAACCGGCAGATTCCCTGGAACAAAACGATAAACTAATCAAAAAAGTAGTTTTCAAAGAAGATTTTATCCGAGCAAACGAGTTGGAGCAAGCCCTTCAAACCCATTCGGTTGTTTGTTTTACGAAGCAAAAATCCTGGGCTGCCTCTCACGAGTATTTGTTTCATACGCAATCTCAGCCTGCTTTTAACCGACAGTTTGAACTGTTGAATCACGACCTTCTCGACAAAATCAAAAAGGGATACACCCCTTATATCTTTTCAGAAAATCCCACACAGTTGCAGCGGCTTCAACAAATATTTGATGATATCGGAACCCGGGCTGCTAATAAAACTTCGCTGGTATTCCATCCGGTGCCGGTGTCCATCCATCTCGGATTTGTGGATCATGATTTAAAAATAGGTTGCTATACCGATCATGAAATTTTCCAGCGCTATCACAAGTATCGGATCAAACAAGCCTATAACAAGAACAAAGCCATTACCCTGCGTTCCCTGCAAGAATTGCAACCAGGAGATTATGTTACGCATATAGATCATGGTGTAGGCGTGTACAGTGGCCTGCAAAAGTTAGAGGTCAATGGAGTATTACAGGAAGCGGTTCGCCTAATTTACAAGGATAAAGATGTGTTGTATGTGAACATCAACTCCCTGCACAAAATTGCCAAATACACGGGGAAGGAGGGCACTGTGCCCAAGATCAATAAATTAGGCAGCGATGTGTGGAACCGCCTCAAAGAGAAAACCAAAACCAAGGTAAAGGAAATCGCTTTTGATTTAATAAAACTGTATGCGAAAAGGAAGGCCCAGCAGGGATTTGCACACAGTCCCGACACCTATCTGCAAACTGAATTGGAAGCCTCCTTTATTTATGAAGACACCCCCGATCAGATGAAGGCAACTGCCGATGTAAAAAAAGACATGGAATCCTCCAGCCCCATGGACAGGCTGGTATGCGGTGATGTAGGTTTCGGAAAAACCGAGGTTGCCATACGAGCGGCTTTCAAAACCTGTGTTGACGGCAAACAGGCGGCTATTTTGGTGCCTACTACCATTTTGGCATTTCAGCACTTTCAGACTTTCAAAGACCGACTGAAAGACTTTCCCGTAACTGTGGACTACCTGAACCGGTTTAAATCGGCCAAAGAAAAAAAAGACACGCTTCAAAAACTTAAAGATGGTAAAATAGATATTTTAATTGGCACACACGGCATTATTGGCAAGGACGTGAAATTTAAAGATCTGGGGGTTTTAATTGTAGATGAAGAGCAGAAATTTGGTGTAGCCCATAAAGAAAAAATAAAAACAATTCGTACTACTGTAGATTGTCTTACACTTACAGCAACACCCATCCCACGCACGCTGCAGTTTTCGTTAATGGGAGCCCGAGATTTAAGCATCATTAACACGCCTCCACCCAATCGCCAGCCCATCGAAACCGAAGTAATGGTTTATAACGAAGACAAGATTCGGGATGCCATCTATTTTGAAACGGAAAGGGGCGGACAGGTATTTTTTATTCATAACCGGGTAGCAGGCCTGGCAGAAATGGCCGCCCTGATTCAAAGCCTTTGCCCCGACCTATCCATTGGTCAGGCGCATGGACAGCTGGAAGGACATCTTTTAGAAGAGCGAATCCTTGATTTTATAGATCGCAGATACGATATATTGGTGTGTACCAATATCGTTGAGAGTGGTGTGGACATCCCCAATATGAACACCATCATCATCAACAATGCACACCAGTTTGGACTGAGCGATTTACACCAACTCCGTGGCCGGGTAGGCCGAAGCAACAAAAAAGCATTTTGCTATCTGATGGCGCCCCCTTTGAGTACGCTGCCTGCCGATTCAAGAAAGCGTCTTCAAACCCTGGAACAACACAGCGAGCTGGGCAGCGGCTTTCAAATTGCGATGCGTGATTTAGACATTCGCGGAGCCGGCAACCTATTGGGTGGCGAACAAAGTGGCTTCATGGCAGAAATTGGGTTTGAAATGTACCAAAAAATATTGAACGAAGCCATTCGTGAACTGAAACGTACTGAGTTCAAAGAGCTTTTCCAGGAAGAAATTAGCAAACAGGATGATTTTGTACAGGATTGTACGATTGATACCGATTTGGAAATACTCATTCCCGATGCCTATATTGAAAACATCACCGAAAGACTGTCGGTATACCAACGCTTAGATGATTGCGAAACGGAGGAAGCCCTGCAGCAAATGTTTCAGGAGCTGGGCGACCGATTTGGCCCGGTACCGATCCCTGTAAATGACTTGTTTGAAACCGTTCGCTGCCGCAAATTGGCCGTGGCACTGGGTTTTGAAAAAATGACGCTTAAAGGTTCAACCCTTCGTTGCCACTTCATAAATCGGCACGATTCACCCTATTTTGAATCCGGAATTTTTAAAAATATGATCCGGTTTATTCAAACCCAAACCAATAAAGCCCGTCTTAAACAAACCGGTAAGCTGTTTTTATTAGTGGCCGAACCGGTGCCTTCCATGAGTTCCCTACTAAATTTTTTGAAAACAATGCATGCCTTTTGCACAGCAGAGAAAACGGAGTAAGGGCGAGAGAAAGAAAGATGGCGCTATTTTCTTGAAATTCGATAAAGTGCAGGAACGATGCATCCCAAACGAAGCTTCATTTTTTTAAAATTTTACGAAGCCCTAACTTTGCCCACTTATTGTAATGCATGATAGAAAGAAAAAGCATCCTGCAAGGAATTGAAAAAGCCGTCATTGTGGGGCTAATTGGCAAAGACCAGACCGAGCAGCAGGTAACCGAATATTTAGATGAGCTTTCTTTTCTGGCCGAAACAGCCGGAGCCACCACCTCAAAACGTTTTATTCAGAAACTTCCTCAACCCGATTCACGAACCTATATCGGCAAGGGGAAATTAGAGGAAATAAAAGAATATATCCTTGCAAAGGGTATTAATATAGCCATATTTGACGACGAGCTTTCAGGTGCTCAAATCAACAATATTGAAAAATCGCTGGGCATAAAAACCATTGACCGTTCGGATCTGATCCTTGATATATTTGCACGAAGAGCCAAAACTGCACAGGCAAAAGCGCAGGTAGAATTGGCCCAATACCAATATCTGTTGCCTCGCCTTCGCGGGATGTGGCAACACCTTGAAAGATTGGGCGGGGGTATTGGAACCCGTGGCCCCGGCGAAACAGAAATTGAAACCGACCGCCGTATTGTGAGGGATAAGATTTCGCTATTGCGAAAGAAACTAAAGGAGATTGACAAACAAGCTTTTACACAACGCAAAGAACGTGGAGAGTTCATCCGTGTGGCGCTTGTGGGTTATACCAATGTAGGCAAAAGTACCCTGATGAATATTTTAAGCAAACGCGATGTTTTTGCAGAAAATAAACTGTTTGCCACACTTGACACTACCACGGGCAAAGTGGTATATGAAAATACCCCTTTTCTATTAAGCGACACGGTAGGATTTATTAGAAAACTTCCGCACCACCTGGTAGAAAGCTTCAAAAGCACATTGGATGAAGTGCGCGAAGCGGATATACTATTGCATGTGGTTGATATTTCGCATCCAGGCTATGAAGATCAGTTGGCGGTGGTGAACAAAACCCTTCAGGAGCTAAATGCCTACGACAAACCCACCATCACTATTTTCAATAAGATGGATCTTTACGAACAACAAACTTTTGATGAGTGGTTGAACCCGGAAACCAAGACGGAAATTTTGCAAGACCTTTACAAACGTTGGAGTGGTGAAACTGAAGGCAATGCCGTGTTTGTTTCGGCTACCGAAAAAAGAAATGTGGATGGGTTAAGAATCACGATATTAAATAAAGTTCGGGAACTGTACAAAATACGGTATCCTTACAAAACACTGTTTTATTAATTCGATCTTTCCATCGCAAAATTCTCTTGCAGAAAGTTCAAAAGACTCCGTTTTACGGGCTTGTGTCCTATTCAAATAACAAAGCCCGATGACCCTTCACACAGCTGATGTGGTAAACACCAAAAACTGCAAGTAATAAAGAGCCATCGGGCTATCTGAATAAGGAGCCCATCGGGCACCTGATCCTTTAAACGGTATAAGCGTTACTTACGGTGTCGCCGCCATGGCCTGTCCAATTGGTATGGAAAAACTCTCCACGGGGTCTGTCCACACGCTCGTAGGTGTGTGCACCAAAGTAATCGCGCTGTGCTTGCAATAAATTTGCGGGCAATCTTTCGCTGCGGAACCCATCAAAATAGCCCAATGCAGAACTTAAAGCAGGAATTGGGATGCCATTGCTGATTGCTGCGGCGCAAACTCTTCTCCAACCCTCTTGTGCTGCTGTAATGGTTTCTGTAAAGAAGGGATCCAATAGTAAGTTTTTAAGGCCGGGATTATTGTCAAATGCCTTTTTGATATCGCCTAAAAATACCGACCGGATAATACAACCACCCCGCCACATCAGGGCAATACCCCCCAGGTTCAGGTTCCAGTTATTTTCGGTAGCGGCCGCCATCATCAAATCATAGCCCTGGGCATAAGAAATAATTTTAGCTCCATAAATCGCATTTTTCAAATCCTGAACAAATTGATTTTTATCTCCATCAAATTTGGGTTTAGGGCCTTGCAGCACTTTTGATGCTTCTACGCGCAGGTCTTTTTGTGCCGAAAGACATCTTGAAAAAACAGATTCCGCAATCAGCGTCAGGGGGATTCCGTTATCGAGAGCCGAAACTACGGTCCATTTCCCGGTACCCTTCTGCCCTGCTTTGTCTAAGATTTTTTCTACCATCGGTTGCCCATCTTCGTCTTTAAACGCCAGGATATCGCGGGTGATCTCAATCAGGTAAGAGTCAAGTTCTTCGGTATTCCATTTTTTAAACACTTCATGTTGCTCATCAGCGCTCATACCTAGCAGGTCTTTCATAATGTGGTATGCTTCATTGATAATCTGCATATCGCCATACTCAATGCCATTGTGTACCATTTTTACGTAGTGTCCGGCACCATTTTCGCCTACCCAATCGCAACAGGGGCTGCCATCGTCCACTTTAGCGGCAACTGCCTGAAAAATTTCTTTAACATGAGGCCACGCGGCAGGCGATCCTCCGGGCATCATGGAAGGGCCTTTAAGAGCGCCCTCTTCACCGCCCGATACACCCGTGCCAATATACAACAAACCCTTGCTTTCTACATAGGCCGTGCGGCGAACGGTATCGGTATATAAACTATTCCCGCCGTCAATAATTATATCACCGGGTTCTAAGTGCGGTATTAGTTGTTCAATAAAATCATCTACCGGCTGGCCTGCTTTTACCAACATCATGGCCTTGCGCGGGCGCTCTAATTTACTCACAAAATCTTCAATACTGTGTGCTGGTATAAAGTTCTTGCCAGCACCGCGGCCGTTTACAAAATGATCCACTTTACTTGTTGTGCGGTTATATACCGCAACAGTGTAGCCCTTGCTTTCCATATTTAAAACCAGGTTTTCACCCATAACGGCCAGCCCAATAAGGCCAATGTCTGCTAAATTTTTCATATCTCTTTAATTAGTAGTTTATTTCAGGTTTCTGCTAATGCGCTTCTCCTGAGGTAATGTTTTATTTCTTTTATAGTTCAAACCTGTCTTTAAAAGCCCAAAGCCCCAGTGCAGGATTTGAAATATAATAGATCTCCTCACCGTTTGGCATTGTATTGAAGCCCTCTTTCAGGGTTTCGGGGTCGTACTTTTTTGTAGTCTCATCGTAATCGGCCCAGTGAAACCCTACACTTTCTATTTCTTCACGGGTAAGGTTGCCCTCTTTTTTACCGGGGCAGTAGGTAATGGTAAATCTTCCTTCGGATGAACCATGAATCAGATGAGCGGCTGCACCCAGATTTTTTCGCAGCTCTTCATTTTCTTCTGTCATCTTCAGGGTGTTGGGAGTACCAAAATATCCGTATTTTCTTATCAGACGATCTATTTCTTTGTCCTCTCCAAACTCTTTAAGAGCAGGTGCTAATACGATCAGTTCTCCCCCATCGGCAATGGCCATCCGTGTGCGATATACCGACTTATTACCCAACCAGGTACTTTTAAACTCCGAGGGGTCGAGCCACACCACTACTTTTTGCAGAGGTTTGGGCACCATCTCAAAATTCACCTCTAAGGAAAGCTTAGCGGCAATGTCGAATGCTTCAAAATCGTCTCCAATAAACAGGCCATAGGTTTGTAATTTCGCCTCTTTATTAACTCCTACTACGGTCAGCACGTAAAGAATAGGCAGGTCTTTGGCAAAATGATCGGTTCCGTAATTAAATACTTTTCGAACGGGTGTATCGGCTCGTCCCATCATTTTTTCCATGCCATAGGCGGCTCCAATGAAATGACTTTTATTGATTCCCTCGGATCCGCCGGTACCTACAAAAATATTTTTATTGTAATTCGCCATGCCCACCACTTCGTGTGGCACCACCTGTCCGATGGAGAGTATCAGATCAAAACCACCTTCTACCAACAATTTGTTCACCTGCACGGGCCAGGGATAGTCCACTGCGCCACCAGACACTTCTTTTACGTATTCTCCCGGAACGGTGCCCAGGGTGATCACATCATTGCGCCAGTCGTGATCGCGAAAAATTGAGCGCGGGGTTTTGCCGAACATGTGGTGAATTTGTTCGTCTGTCATAGGAGAATGGGTTCCCAGGGCTGGTAGCACATCGGTAAGATGGTCGCCATAATATTCCCAGGCAAACTCTGTTAGTTCGCCGGCGCGACTGGGAAACCGGGTATAGTCTGGGGGAACCGCCAGAACTTTTTTTCTGGAGCCGATTTTTTTGAGGGCTTCATACAACCCTTGTTTCAGGTCGTCTGCCGAAAGGCTTGTATTGGAAGAACCGTAGGAGTAGTAGAGCATCTTTAAGTATTTTATATTTGATGTTTTACAAAGAAACGATTCAAGGTTGAAAATTGTTGCTTAGAGAGATGCGTTAAATGCAAAACACATCAAAACCTCCATCTACCACTGTAAGCGTACCGGTAACAAATTTGGAGGCATCCGATGCTAACCAATGCAAAGTACCCAAAAGTTCTTCGGGCTCGCCAAAGCGACCAAAAGGTGTGTGGGATATGATCGCGTTCCCCCGGGCGGTGTAACTGCCGTCGGGATTAGTAAGCAAACTTCGGTTTTGCTCGCTGATAAAGAATCCCGGGGCAATAGCATTTACGCGCATATTCTGTCCAAATTTATGCGCCAGCTCTATAGCCAGATACTTTGTAAAATTGGTTACCGCTGCTTTGGCAGCACCGTAGCCCACTACCCGGGTTAGGGGGCGTAAAGCCGATTCGGATGAGATATTTATGATATTGCCCGATTTTTGGTCTGCCATTACCCTGGCAAAAGCCAAGGTAGGGATAACTGTACCCATCAGGTTTAGGTCAACCACGTTCCTAAAAGCACTGATATCCAGGTCAAAAATGGTATTATCCGGGCCAATCGTTGCACCTGGCATATTGCCCCCTGCACCATTGATCAGCACATCTATCCTTCCGTATTTTGATACAATATCGGCTGCGTTTTGATCCAGAAGCGCTTTATCGTTAACATCTGACTGTAGAAAAAGGGCTTCACCCCCTTTTTCTTTGATCCCGTTTACAATAGCTTCGCCTTTTTCTATGTTGCGGCCCAATACTACCATTTTTGCACCCTGTTCTGCCAGGTATTCTGTCATAGACGTACCTAACACTCCGGTGCCGCCGGTGATGACCATCACTTGATCTTTAATGTCGAATAAGTTTCTCATTTGAAAATTTATTTTTAATAAAAGTGGTATTCAACTATTTACTAAATTATTCTCGTTCAATAATTTAGCGTTTTACACGTGCATTCCCTTCCCAGATGCTCCAAATTACGTCTTCATCCGATGGCTGACCGTAGTCGGTAGCAAATGTAGTAGCTAAGGCTCCGCTTGCCCAGGCAAACTGAATCCATTTTTCAGATTCCCAGCCTTTCAGAATTGCATACAGCAATCCTCCTACAAATCCATCGCCTCCGCCAATTCTGTCTAAAACATATATTTTCCGAGGTTCAATCACCTGCCATTCATCACCTGCCAACAAAATGCCACCCCATAAGTGTTCATTGGCGCTGATCACCTCACGCAGTGTATTGGCAAAAACCTGGGTATTGGGGAATTTCGCTTTTACCCGGCGGATCATTTCTTTAAAACTATCAATTTTTCCCGAAATGCTTTTACCTCCTGCTTCCGGCCCTTCAATTCCCAAACAAAGCTGAAAGTCTTCTTCGTTCCCAATCAATATATCGGATACAGAAGCAATTTCGGTAAACGCAGCACCGAGTTCATCTTCGCGTCCTTCCCAGAAGGAGGCTCTGTGATTCAGGTCAAAGGATATAAGTGTGCCGTGCTTTTTAGCAGCCCGGGCTATTTCAAGACAAAACGCCGAAGTATCGGGCGATAGTGCGGCAATCAAACCGGAAAGGTGCACCACCTGAACCCCTTCCTGCCCAAAAATGCGTTCCAGGTCAAAGTCTTTAACGTTTAATGTTCTTCCTACCTCTCCGGCTCGGTCGTTCAGTACGCGTGGCCCTCGCAGCCCGTAACCGCTATCGGCAATATTGAACTGGTGGCGATACCCCCAGGGTCCGCCTTGTGGCAGCTCAGGCCCTTCGTAGTCCATGCCACGGCTACGCAGGTTGTGTTTGATAAACTGAGAAATTGAACTGTCTTTTACAAAGGAGGTAAGTACTTTTACAGGAAGCCCCAGATAAGAGGATACACTGGCTACGTTTGTTTCGGCACTGGTGGCCTGCATTTCAAAACGGTTCGATACATGCACTGGGGCATGATTTACGGGTGTGATACGAACTCCCATACTGGTAGGAACCAATAAGGCATACCTACTGTTTTTTTTCAATTCAAGTGGCGTCATGAAAACTTATTTTTTATGATTTGTAATATTTTCGGGCAAGTTTGCATTTTTTTCTGCTTGCAATGATCTTAAAAACAGTGTAAACCTACACCAAATAACTGGAACCTGCCTAATAAATCTACGCAAACGTTACAGCAAAATCGGGAGTACAAAATAGTCTTGAGCCGAAATATAGGATGCCCGGATACGATGGAACCTGTTTGAAAAATCGTTCCAAAGGATTTCTTTTTATTTTTTTATGCAAAGAGCAAATGTTAGGGGAGATTTACGACTTTTGCAAGAATCAGGTAGCTGTATGGTACAGGAAGCCTATTTTCGTAATTAAACAAATTCAAATTGACTCAAAAAGCTGTTTACGCCATTTTATTAGCCATTCTTTTGCCGCTGATTTCTTTTTTAATTATAAGATATTATAGCGAAGACGCCCTGGAGATGCCCCGGCATTTTTTGCCCGATAGTGTTCGCACGCAATTGAATAACGGAAAGGAAGTAAACGACACCCTCTGGCACCAGATACAGAATTTCAAACTAACCAATCAGTTGGGAGAATCGGTTTCTTTAGATACTTATAAAGATAAAATTCTGATTGCCAACTTCTTTTTTACGCATTGCCCTACCATTTGCCCACCGCTCACACGAAACATGAAGCAAGTGCAAGAGTCTATACATAATACCAACCGGGTGGGCGATCGCACGTATAAAGAACTGCAGTTTCTTTCTTTTTCCATTGATCCTGAAAGAGATTCGGTACCAGAACTAAAAAAATGGGCCGACCGTTTTCAAATTAACCCCGAACAATGGGATTTGCTGACGGGCGATAAAAAAACAATTTATAACCTTGCCCTTGAAGATATGAAATTGGCTGTTGTGGATGGCAAAGGAGTGGATACCGGTTTCCTGCACTCCGACAGGTTTGTATTGATTGACAGGGCACGCAATATTCGGGGTTATTACCGCGGGCTCGACTCCGCATCCCTGGTGCAACTAACAAGGGATATTGTATTGTTGACTTTAGAAAAAGATACTTCTAAAAAAAACACCCTCGTTGAAAAAGCGAAGCTGCTGGGCTTTATCTTTTTATTAGCTGCAGTTGCCATTGGCTTGTTTTTAATTATTTTTAAAAAGAAGGAACATGTTAGCCCCACAATGGGAAAAAAATGATACACGAGCGAAACGTCTGATTTATTCTGTTTCCATCATAGTTTTTATTGCGATCGGTGCCTTGGGTCGCTATCAACTTAAAGGAGACTGGGGTTTTGATGTTCATGTTTTTGCGCTGTTCAATGCGATTATTAATTCCTGCGTTGCCGTTTTGCTGGTATCGGCGCTTATTGCCGTAAAGCGCAAACATTTTTTGCTTCACAAACGGTTGATGCTTACGGCCATCGTTCTTTCGATACTATTTCTGGTAAGTTATACTACGCATCACCTACTGGCTGGCGATACCCGGTTTGGCGGAGAAGGGGCAATCCGGTATATCTACTACTTTATCTTACTAACACATATTCCCCTGGCGGCAATTGTACTGCCTTTTATATTGTTTACAGCGTACAGGGGCCTTACCGGCGACTATGAAAAGCACAAGCAGATCGCAAAAATTACAGCACCTTTATGGTTGTACGTTGCAATTACCGGGCCGGTTCTGTACTACTTCATTCAACCCTATTATTAACTTGGTTTGGGAAAACCGGGAGCAAGATTTGCAAAAAACGACATCTCTTTCAAAGTTCGAAAAGGACTTATTTCTTTTTTAACAGGTAATAGCAGGACGTTGTAAAATAATTTCGGATATAATAGATCCCTGCTATAAAACTACTCAGCCTTCTGGGTGTAAGTCCAAACTTCACTTTGTAGTGGGGATTGATAAACCATAACCTGCGGTTCAGTACTTTTGCTCCAATGGTTTCGGTTAATTTTTCAAATTTCTCAATGGGCATTCTGCACCTTTTTATAAACAACAACTCATCAATTATGGCATCGTCTTCCTTAAAAAGTTTCAGGTAAGTTTTATAAAGAGGCGCAGGTAACAGATGGGTAAAAGGAATGACTGAACAAATTTTGCGCGAACAAATCTGCTGATGGCCACCAAAAGGCATTTGCCAGGCGGGAAAACGATAAAACAGAATTCCATCCTCTGCCAGCATCTGAAGCGCTTTTCTCATAAACGGCTCTTTATCCTCAATATGCTCTATCACATCGTGCACCAAAATGATATCATACCGTTTTGTGTCGGACGATTTGAAGAAATCTTCTGTTTTAAACTCAAAACTGGCAGAATCATTTTTTTTCGATGCAAACAATTGATTTGCAGCTTCAATTTTCACAATATCAAAATCAACTCCGGTTACATTGCAGTTTTTCTCATAAAAGGGAAGTAGGTTGCCTCCCTGTCCACAGCCAATTTCAAATACCTGTTTGTTCTCCACTGATGTGAAACTTTCTAAGTAGGGGATATAATACTTTCGACAGGTTTCGTCTAACTCACTGAAGTACAGGTCATTATTCCTATGTCTTTGCTGCATAATCCATTCTGTTTTTGAATCATTCTATTTTCGGAGGGCAAAATTAGCAAATATTCAGCCAGGTCCGGCTTTCTGTAACTTTCTCAACCATCTTTAAAAAAACAATACACCCCCAGCCTGATCTATGGTTTGCCAGGGTATTAAAACCATCCTGTCTTCCTCCTTCTGCTTCCGCCGCTCACTCCAATGGCTCCTAAAAAAGTTCGAATCAATTGGTTGCCTGCGGTGCGGGCAAAGCTGCGAACTAAGGGGTTGTCCAAAATACCCTTTTCATCCTTTTTTGCCGTAGTTTGGGTTTTCTCTTCTTTTTCAGTTTCTGCCTGTGCTACAGCAGCTTCTAATTTTTTTGTAAGGATTTCGTAAGCACTCTCATCATCAATTTCTTCGTTATAATGCTTTGCAATTCTCGACTTTGCCACTACCGCATCAATTTCACTGTCGCTTAGAATATCCATTCTGCTTTGCGGAGCCCGCAACATACAGTGAACAAGGGGTGTGGGGATGCCTTTTTCGTTTAGCATGGTAATGAGCGCCTCTCCGATGCCCACCTGGGTAAGCAGCTCATCAGTTTTGTAAAAATCGCTAAGAGGATAGTTCTCAGCCGTTTGTTTTATTACTTTTCTGTCGGCTGCTGTAAAAGCCCGCAGGGCATGTTGCACTTTTAAGCCCAACTGTGCTAACACCGAAGCCGGTACATCCATGGGATTCTGAGTACAGAAAAATACACCGATCCCCTTGGAGCGAATTAGCTTTACAATGGTTTCAATCTGGTTCAGAAGGGCGCTGCTGGCTTCGTTAAAAATAAGATGGGCTTCATCTATAAACAATACCAGCTTGGGTTTGTCCAAATCGCCTTCTTCGGGAGAAGATGCATACAACTCGGCCAACATTTGAAGCATGAAGGTAGAAAACAACTTGGGCCGATCTTGAATATCCGTAAGCCGGATGATGGAAATGATTCCTTTTCCATCGGTATGGATGCGCATCAGATCCTCCACGTCAAAACTTCTTTCACCAAAAAAGAGGTCGGCGCCCTGTTGTTGCAGCTCAATCACTTTTCTTAAAATTGTACCGGTAGATGTAGTAGAAATTTTGCCATAGGCTTTTTCTAACTCGGCTTTTCCCTCATCACTTACATATTGCAGTACTTTTATGAAATCCTTCAAATCGAGCAGGGGCAAACCATTATCATCGCAATATTTAAAAATTAATGCCACAAAGCCGCCCTGCGTATCATTCAGACCCAATATTTTTGACAATAGTACCGGGCCAAACTCGGTTACTGTTGCCCGCAGCCGTGTACCTTTTTCCTGGCTAAGGGTTAAAAACTCGATGGGGTATGCCGTTGGGCGATACTCAATCCCCAACTTCTGACTACGATCGGCAATTTTTTCATTTGTTGCGCCGGGCGCACCAATTCCGCTCAAATCCCCCTTAATGTCCATCATTACCACAGGAATGCTCGCATCGCTAAGACCTTCTGCCAAAACCTGCAGCGTTTTTGTTTTACCTGTTCCGGTAGCGCCCGCGATCAGGCCGTGTCGGTTTAGGGTTTTAAAGGGAATGTTTACGTCGGCATCGGCTACCACCTGGCCATTCAGCATGGCCCGGCCTATTTTGTAACTTTCTCCTTTAAAAGTGTAACCCTGGGTTACTGCTTCTAAAAATTTTTCTGTATTTGCCATAATTATTTGGGTTCTAAGTAAAAATTCTTGTTTCTTAACTCATGTTATTAAAAAGTCAGTTACTGTCACGGTGGGGTGTCGTTTCGACCATTTTGCTCGTAAAATCGTAAATATCTGAAAAAAATCAGCAATTAAAAATAAAAAATGCTTCTACACCAACAGTTTTCATCATCGGGTCTTGGTTTTGAGCCTAAAATACCCTCATTCAGGTATTTTTAATTTACAGGGTTTGCTTAAATTCGCTGTTTTAACAAAATACGAAAATATATGAAACCCGGAACGCTTACGATCTTTATCGCATTGATTAT
>JBDHYK010000006.1:0-34985 GCA_039811305.1 Niabella sp. | reverse complement strand
GATAGTCTTGTGGTGGTAACCTATATTGATTCTGCCATTAAGAAAGGATTAGCACAAGAAGCTCAATTGCCTCCCTATATTAAAAAAGGCGACAAAATCACTTATTATTATAAAGTGTTAGAAGTATTCAAAAACGACAGCATCGCAAATCTTGACTATGTCAAAGAAATGGAAAAGGATGCGCCTCGCCAGAAAAAGGAAGAAGAAGAGCAAATGAAAAAAATGAGAGATGAACAAGCGGCTGCGGTGAAAAAAGAAGAAGCCGAGTTAGAAAAATCTGGTGAAAAAGCAGCCCAACTGAAACAAATTGAAGACTATCTGGGTAAGAAGCATATTACAGCTGCCAAAACCCCGGTAGGTGTTTTTGTGAAAATGGATGAAGTGGGTACTGGCGAACCCGCAGCCGATGGAAAATTTGTTACTCTTACCTATACTGGTAAAAAACTGGTGAACGACAGCACATTTGAAGGCCCCAACCCGATGACCTTCAAGGTGGGTACACACCCCATGATCTTAGGTTTTGAGGATGGCATTAAGCAATTTAAAAAAGGTGGTAAAGGAGTTATTTACATTCCCGGCTACTTAGCTTATGGCAAAACCCCTCCGGCCGGTTCTCCTTTCAAAGCCTATGAGCCACTTTATTTTGAAATAAAAATAGACGAAGTGAGCGATAAAGAACCCGCTCCACCCGTACCCGCGCCCCCAGTTGAAGCGCCCGCAAAACCAGAGCCTACAAAGAAAAAATAGAGAAAATTCAATTGTAAAAATAAGAACCGTCCTCTGGACGGTTTTTTTTGTGACATAAATCACGGCCAGACCAAGGATTTGTTTTTAATTTTAGATCTGAAACTTTTGTATAAATTCCCTGTCTGCCGGCAAAGCAGGCAACAGGTATTCAGAAAGAATAAAATAGATACACATGAAAAAGAATATGGGATCAACAGACAGGCTCATCCGATTGGTGCTAGCTGCAGTGGTAGCATTTTTGTATTTTAAAGGGATCCTTTCAGGATTTTTAGGGATTACGTTGCTGGTGATAGCAATTGTGTTTTTACTTACAAGCGTTGTGAGCTTTTGTCCGGTATATACACTGTTTGGTATTACTACATGCAAAAAAAAATAATTTCAACACGGTTTTTTACCCAAGAGTTACAAACAACAAGCTTTTGGATTTGTTATTAATCCGTACCATCAAAAAATACTATGACAACTTCTTTTCAAACATTAATAAATGGCGACAAACCCGTATTGGTTGATTTTTTTGCCGAATGGTGTGGCCCTTGCAAAATGATGAAACCTATTTTGGAAGAGCTAAAAGGAAAGACGGGTGAAAAAGCAACGATCATTAAAATTGATGTAGATAGAAGCCCACAGGCCGCCGCTGCCTACGGGATACAAGGTGTGCCCACATTAATTCTGTTTAAAAACGGCAGAATACTGTGGAGGCAAAGTGGGGTGGTGCCGGCAACGAAATTACAGCAGGTCATTGAGTCCCACACCTAACCGAAAACATTTTTGATCAACTTTATAGTTTGGGCAGCTTCCTTTACATCATGTACCCTTAAAATAGAAGCACCATTTAATAAACCAATCGTATGCAATACGGTTGTTCCGTTGAGGGCCTGTGTGGAGTCAGTATCTAAAGTTTTGTAGATCATAGATTTTCGACTCACCCCAATTAAAACGGGGACGTCCAGCATTTCGAATACGCTTTGGTTTTTCAGAAGTGTGAAATTGTGTTCTATAGTTTTGCCAAATCCATACCCTGGGTCTATTATAATGTCCTTAAGCCCCTTGTTGCGCAGCAATCCAATTTTTTCTATAAAAAAATCCAGCACCTCGCGAGTAACATCCTTATAAAAAGGTTGTTGCTGCATGGTGGTGGGTGTGCCTTGCATGTGCATTAAAACATAGGGTACATTCAGGGTGGCAATCACATCTAACAAGCTTGTGTCCATGTTTCCGGCGCTAATATCATTGATCATACAAGCACCCGCTGCTACCGTTGTTTTCGCAACCCGGGCATACCAGGTATCAACAGAAACAAAGGCATCTGGAAATCGTTTTAAAATGGATGTTATTGCGGGAACCACTCTTTCAAGTTCTTCTTCGGCCGATATTTGCCGGCTTCCGGGTTTTGTGCTCTGCCCCCCAATATCGAGAAGCGTAGCACCTTCTTCCAACATTTTTTCTGCGGTAACTAAAATATCTCTTTCGGTTTGATGACGGCTACCGGGATAAAACGAATCCGAGGTGATATTGATAACGCCCATGACTATGGGGGTATCTATAATTAACAATCTTCCATTACAATTTAGGGTAAACATCTACGAAAAATTGGTATATTTGCCGCTAAAGGTAATCTTTTTCAACGCTATTGGGTGAAATCCCTTTCTGGCTTTTTCGCTTCAATTTCTTTCTGTAACGAAATATTTGATTCATGAAACAATTGGTAAACATTGTGCGCGTTTTAGTAGGGGTGCTATTTATCTTTTCAGGCCTTGTGAAAGCGAATGATCCCTTAGGCCTGAGCTATAAAATGCAGGAGTTTTTTGACCTCTGGGGGATGAGCGCTCTCAATAGTTTCACTCTCGTGTTGTCAATTTTGGTAATTGCCTTCGAAATTATAGCAGGCGCCGCTTTGCTATTAGGGTGGCGCATAAAATTGGTCATCTGGCTGTTGTTACTGTTGATTGTTTTCTTTACCCTACTTACGGGGTATGCCTACTTATCGGGAAAGTTTAAAGGTTGTGGTTGCTTTGGCGATTGTATTCCTATTACTTCCGGTACCTCCTTCCTCAAGGATATTGTTCTGTTGGTTTTAATATTGATACTTTTAGCCTATCAAAAATATATAAAGCCTGTTTTTGCAAAAGGAATTACGGGGCTGTTATTAGCAGTGGCAATCGTGTTTAGTTTTGGAACTCAGTGGTACACCCTTAAAAACCTGCCGGTAGTAGATTGCCTTCCTTTCAAAATTGGAGGCAATATACCAGAATTGATGTTGATGCCCAAAGACGCAGTGCCCGACAGTACCGCCATAGCCTTTGTATATGAAAAAGATGGGAAGGAAGTGGAATTTGACGTTCAGAATTTTCCTAAAGATTTTAACGAGGACACTTATAAGTTTATTAAACGGTACGATAAGGTAATAAAGCCCGGTAAAAACAACAAACCACCCATATCCGGTTTTCAATTAACCGATGAAGGCGGAACCGATATTGCAGGTACCCTGCTACAACAACCCGGAGTGTTTGTATTGTTTATGGAAGATGCCGATACACCGATACGAGCCTGGCGAAACCACTTCGACAGTTTGTGTGTAAAAGCTTCAGAAAGGTTTCTACCCGTTTTTGTAGTCACCAGCAGGCGGGCAGATGTGGCAAAAGTTTTTGAGAATGCGCCCTATAAAAACCTTATTATTTTAAATGGGGACAGAACGATGATTCGCACGGCGGCAAGAACCAACCCAACCTTGTATTGGCTACAGAATGGTGTGATCATCAATAAATGGAGCTCCAATCACATCGAGGATGCGAAGAAGATATTTTCACAAAAACTGGATTTTCCAATTCCGGCGCACAGCCATGCAGACACCATCGTGTTTTAATTTTTCCTTATTTTAGGAACAGAAGAATAGCTGAAAAAAATTTTTTTAAAAATTTTTTCAAAAATCAATTTGTTATTTAATACGTTTTTTTATATTTGCAACTTCAAATGAGATCAACAAAAGTTTATACCTGGTTTTATTTTAGCTTTTATTACTTTACAATGAAGCCGGGGTTCCTGTTGTCTTAATAATCCATACGAAAAGAAGATAATTCAACATAAATGATCCCGGCCACAGAAGCCGGGATTTTTAATATATAAAAAAATGAGCAAAATTACAGAAGAGAATCAAGCGCACATGGCGATTCAGGGTTATGAAGGGAGTTTTCATCAGCAGGCAGCCAATATTTTTTTTAATAAAAATGTATCTGTAGAGTGTTGCGATACGTTTCGGGATTTAATTGTAGCTGCCAAAGATCAAAAGCGAACCGATGGCGCTGTGATGGCAATTGAAAACTCCATTGCCGGCAGTATTTTACCCAATTACAAATTGTTGCAGGCAAGCAACCTGGTAATTATTGGCGAAGTCTATTTGCAGATTCATCAAAACCTATTGGTAAACCACGGAGTAGAATTGGAAGATATTAAAGAAGTTCATTCTCATACGATGGCCTTACAACAATGCTACGAGTATTTGGATAAACACACCTGGAAATTGGTAGAAAGCGATGATACTGCTTTAAGCGCCCGGCATATTGCCCGAAATAAAAGCAAATCTATTGCAGCCATTGCAAGTAGTACGGCCGCCGAAATTTATGATCTGAAAATATTGGCACCCAAAATCCAATCGCTAAAAAACAACTACACCCGTTTTTTGATACTCAAACGACCGCAGGATATAAAGACAGAACAAATTGGAAATAAAGCATCCATAAATTTTCAAACCGTACACAAAGAAGGCAGTTTGGCCCGGGTGCTGGGGGTAATTGCCATTCATGGCATTAACCTGTCTAAACTACAAAGTTTTCCAATTCCCGGCTCCAACTTTAAGTACCAATTTCATGTGGATATGGAATTTGACAGTATGAATAAATTTTATGGCGTAATAGAAAAAATTAAGCCCTTAACGGAAGAAATAAAAATTTACGGAGTTTATAACAAAGGCGTATGGAAATAGCAAAAAGACTACAGGGAGTAGGAGAGTATTACTTTTCTAAAAAACTGAGAGAAATAGATGAGCTGAACCAACAAGGGAAGCAGATTATTAACCTGGGTATTGGCAGCCCCGACCTGCCGCCACATTCAGACGTGGTAAAGGTGTTGTACGAAGAGGCGCTGAAACCCAATGTTCATGGGTATCAAAACTACAAAGGAAGTCCGGTTTTGCGCAAAGCATTTGCAGACTGGTATGAAAAATGGTACCAGGTGTGCCTCGATGCCAATTCAGAAGTGTTGCCCCTGATAGGTAGCAAAGAAGGAATTATGCATATTTGCATGACCTACTTAAACGAAGGAGATGCTGCCCTGGTGCCCAATCCGGGCTATCCCACTTATAAAAGTAATGTTACCATTGCCAGCGGAGTGTGCATCAGTTACGAATTGAAGGAAGAAAATCAATACCAACCCGATTTTGAAGCAATCGAGAAAATGGATTTGAGCCGGGTGAAACTTTTTTTTGTGAACTATCCGCAAATGCCCACCGGCCAACAACCCGATCGGGAGGTATTAAAAAAATTGATCGAATTTGCGAAGAAATATAATATACTTGTTGTACACGATAATCCTTACAGTTTTATTTTAAACGACTTACCCATAAGCCTGCTTAGCCTCCCCGGTGCCAAAGAATTTGTGATTGAATTGAACTCGTTAAGTAAATCGCACAACATGGCAGGATGGCGTGTGGGAGTGCTTTGTGGTGTAGCAGATCGAATAAATGAAGTACTCCGATTTAAAAGTAATATGGACAGTGGCATGTTCCTGCCTTTACAACTCGCTGCCGCAAAAGCGTTGACCCTGGGCAAAGACTGGCATGAACAAGTCAATAGTATTTATAATCAAAGAAGGGAAAAAGTATTTGAACTGTTAAACTTGTTGAATTGTCGATATTCTAAAAACCAGGTGGGATTATTTGTTTGGGCACGAATACCGGACAAGTACAAGGATGGCTACGAAATTGCAGATGATATCCTTTACAATGCCAATGTATTTATTACCCCGGGGGGTATTTTTGGTGATGCCGGAGATCGTTATATCCGAATCAGTCTTTGTGGTTCCATCGAACGTTTTGACGAAGCAATTTTACGCGTCAGGAATTATTTCAAGGCAAGAGGTGAAACAAATCCCGTTCTCTAAAAAGGTTACAAAGAAGTTATGAATAAAAGAAAAAAAATTGCAATTGTAGGCGTAGGGTTGATAGGAGGGTCGCTGGCATTGCAACTTCATGAAAAAAAATTATCTTCAAAATTAATAGGAGTTGAAGTTAGTGCGAACAATGCCCGGCAGGCTTTGGAATACGAATTAGTAGATGTGATTCTTCCGCTTGATGAAGCCATCCGGAGAGCAAAAGTAATTGTTCTTTCCACACCTGTGAATGCCTCGGCCAAACTGCTCCCGCAGATTTTGGATCAAATTGATAATCAGATTGTGCTGGATATGGGATCTACAAAGGGCGATGTGATGGAAGCTGTAAAAGATCATCCCAAGCGTGGGCGTTTTGTAGCCACCCACCCCATGTGGGGAACTGAATTTAGCGGCCCCAAAGCCGCCGTGCGGGGAGCATTTGAGGGAAAAGCCGTGATTATTTGCAACAGGGAAGAAAGCGACAAAGACGCCCTGGAATGGGTAGAAACCATGTATAAAAAAATAGGAATGCGCATTGTGGAAATGGATGCTAAAGCACACGACCTGCATGTGGCTTACGTGAGTCATATTTCACACATCACTTCGTTTGCGCTTGCGAATACCGTTTTAGAAAAGGAAAAAGCAGAAAGCGCCATTTTTGAAATTGCCTCCGCCGGGTTTGAAAGTACAGTAAGGTTGGCAAAAAGTAACTCAAGTACCTGGGTACCCATCTTCTTGCAAAACAGAGAAAACGTATTAGATGTGCTGAATGCACATATCAATCAGCTTTTAAAATTTAAAGAAAATATTGAAAACGGCGATGCACACAATTTAAAAGCCCTCATTATTGATGCCAATAAAATCAAACGGATTCTGAAATAGTGTGCTGGTATTGTGGAACAAAAAGAAGAAGCATAAAATACATTAAACACAAAACATTAAATTTGTACAATGGTAATCGAAAAAACAAGCAAAGAGAAACTCAACGAGGTTTGGAATAAGCGTCCGCTTATTATTAGTGGTCCCTGTAGTGCTGAAACAGAACCTCAGGTTTTAGAAACCGCCAGACAGTTGGCCGCTACCGGAAAGGTAGATGTATTACGAGCCGGTATTTGGAAACCCCGTACCAAGCCTGGGGGGTTCGAAGGTGTTGGTGCTAAAGCCCTGCCCTGGTTACAAAAAGCTGAACAGGAAACGGGATTACTAACGGCTTGCGAGGTAGCAACTGCCAAGCAGGTGCAGGATGCTCTTACATTTGATGTGGACATACTGTGGATTGGCGCCCGTACTACTGTAAACCCGTTCAGTATGCAGGAAATAGCGGATGCCCTGCGGGGTGCCGATGTTCCTATCTTGATTAAAAACCCCGTAAATCCCGATGTGGAATTATGGAGTGGCGCTGTGGAACGCATTGCCCGGGCAGGAATCAAAAAAATAGGGTTGATACACCGTGGCTTTTCTACTTTTGGAAACTCGCAGTACAGAAATTCGCCAATGTGGCCCATTGCAATCGAAATGAAACTGCGCTACCCCGATATGCCTATGATTACGGATCCTTCACATATCTGTGGTGAAAGAGAAGGCTTACTGGAAATGTGCCAGCGTGCCATAGATGTAGATTTTGACGGACTGATAATTGAAAGCCATATTGACCCGGACAATGCCTGGAGCGATGCCAAGCAACAAGTTACACCGGCAAGACTTGATGAAATTTTAAATGCCATCATTTGGAGAAAAGCCGATAGCAGCAACGAAGAGTTTCAAAAGACCTTGGAACATCTCAGGCAACAAATCAATAATCTTGATGATGAATTGTTGCAGGTATTGAGCGAACGCATGAAGATTGCGGATCAGATTGGTTTAATTAAGAAGAACAACAATATTACCATATTGCAACCCACCCGATGGCACGAAGTGGTGGAAATGACAGTAACCAAGGGCGAAAGTTTGGGTTTGAGTCGTGATTTTATCAGCAAGTACTTAGATGCCTTACACATCGAAAGCATCAACCATCAGAAAAAAGTAATGGATAGCTAAGCAGGTAAGATTCCCTCTGTTTGCTCTGCTATTTGTAACCCGTTTTTATCAAACCTGAATAAGAAAGGCTGAGGTTCGAGGTTTTTAAAATCGCTGCAAAAACGGCTACATCCAATACGGCTAAGCAACAGAAAGAATAAAAAGAATCCACATTTTTGCAGAGGATCGAAAATCAGGAGCATCCAAATTATAATAAATCAGAGGAATCATGGCTTCCACCGCATATAAATTCTCAACTGCCACTACCCAATTTTATTTCGACAGTTCGTTTAATGAACTCAAAAATATCGTTGATAAAAAAACAGCGGTTTTTATTACCGATGAAAATGTTTTTAAAGCACATCAAAAGAAGTTTAGCGGGTACAATACCATTGTGCTAAAACCCGGTGAAGCCTATAAAATACAGGCAACCGTTGATGGCGTTATTGATACTTTAATACAGTTAGAAGCCGATCGTAAATTTGTTTTGGTAGGAGTAGGCGGGGGCGTTATTACCGATCTTACAGGGTATATAGCCTCGGTGTATATGCGCGGCATCCGATTTGGTTTTGTTCCTACGTCAATTTTGGGCTTGGTGGACGCCTCTATTGGAGGTAAAAACGGAATTGATGTGGGTGCGTATAAAAACCTGGTGGGTACCATCCGCCAACCTTCCTTTATTCTTCATGATATGTCTTTGCTGCAATCCCTGCCACAAAATGAATGGGAGAATGGTTTTGCGGAGGTGATAAAGCATGCATGTATAAAAGATGCGCAGATGTTTCGGCAACTACAAAATAATAGTCTGGAACAATACAGAAAAGATAATAAGCTGTTGACCGATCTGATACAACGTAATGCATTGATAAAAATTAAAGTAGTTCAAAAGGATGAATTTGAAAAGGGAGACCGGCGTTTACTGAACTTTGGGCACACTATGGGCCATGCGGTAGAAACTCAATACCAATTGTTACATGGTCAGGCCATCTCGATCGGTATGACTTATGCCTGTCACTTGTCAGAACGTCTTACTTCGTTTAAAGATACAGAACCTGTTACAGCGCTGTTGACGAAGTATCACCTTCCTACTTATGCTGATTTTGACAGGAATAAAGTATTTGAGATATTAAAAATGGATAAAAAACGCATAAGAAACGAAATGAATTTTATATTGCTCCACAAAATTGGAAAAGCAGTTGTGCAGGTGGTTGCATTGAATAAACTTGAAAAGTTGATTGCCGGGTTGGACGTATAACTATAAATGAACTTATAAAATTTATCACTATTGAAGGTTACAATACATCCCTCATCACTTTATGGTACTATTGCTGCACCGGCATCAAAAAGTTCAATGCAACGGGCCTGTGCGGCCGCTTTACTTTCTCGAAGAAAAGTGATGATCACCCATCCAGGCCACAGCAATGATGATAAAGCTGCCCTGGATATTATTAAAAGATTAGGTGCTTTAGTAACCGATGTGGATTCAAATACCATCAGCATTGAAAGTGGCTTTTTGGATAGTAGTAACCGTGCTCAATCCAAAGAAAGCGAAATCCATTGTGGAGAGAGTGGTTTAAGTATTCGGATGTTTGCGCCTATTGTTGCACTTTGCAGTAGTCAGATAACTATTAACGGCGAGGGAAGCCTGTTAGGGCGTCCCTTGAATTTCTTCGATGAAGTGTTGCCTCAATTAGGCGTTCATGTGCAATCGAATGATGGAAAACTACCCATTGTAATTCAAGGTCCGTTGCAACCCCGGAATATTGAGATTGACGGTTCCATGAGTTCGCAATTTTTAACGGGATTGTTATTAGCCTACGCAGCTCACGCTTCACAGGGAATTACTAAAGACCCGATAACCATTAAGGTAAAAAGTCTTAAAAGCAAGCCCTATATTGATTTAACCTTAGATGTGATGCAACGCTTTGACTTGCCGGTGCCCGAAAATAAAGACTATAAAGAATTTGTTTTCACCAAAAAAGAAAACATAGTACAGTCCAACCCGGAAAAGGACAAACCGCTTACTTACGCTGTGGAAGGTGATTGGAGTGGGGCTGCTTTTCTTTTAGTAGCGGGTGTTATTGCGGGTTCCATCACAGTTACAGGTCTGAATCTTGCCAGTACACAGGCAGATAAAGCAATTATTGATGCGCTAATGGAGGCAAATGCGGGTCTTGCCATAGAAGCAAAGGGCATAAAAGTTCACCCGGCAACCCTGCGTGCTTTTAAATTTGATGCCACCGATTGCCCCGATTTGTTTCCGCCGTTAGTGTCCTTAGCGGCTTATTGCAATGGGATCACTACAATAAAGGGAGTGAGCCGGCTGGCCTACAAAGAAAGTAACCGGGGCGTGACGCTACAGGAAGAATTTTCGAAAATGGATTTAAAAATAGACTTACTTGGCGATGAAATGCAGATACACGGAGGCAAAGGCTTGAAGGGTGCACAGGTACACTCCAGGCACGATCACCGAATAGCTATGGCTTGTGCGGTTGCGGCTTTGAAAGCCGAAGGCAATACTACAATTGAAGAAGCAATGGCGGTTAATAAATCGTATCCAGATTTTTATAGCCACTTAGCCTCTTTAGGCGCTTATTTGAAAAGTGGATGGAGTGAAGAACCCTTCAAAAAAATTATTTTTAAATTTAGGTAGGAAAAATTTTTCAGTTGGAGCGTTGAAGACAAAGTATTTTGTGTAAGATGCCGACTGTCAATGAAAAAATTATTTTTATGAATTCGATAGGACGTTTATTTCAGGTTCAGATTTTTGGGGAATCACACGGGGAGTGTATTGGAGTCGTTATTGACGGCTGCCCAGCCGGCCTATCTCTTTCTGTGGAGGATTTTCTACCGGATATGGAGCGCCGAAAAGGAGGTACGCAAAAAGGAGCAACACCCCGCAAGGAAGACGATATTCCTTTTTTTAAAACCGGGGTGTTCAACGAAAAAACCACCGGATTCCCCATCATGATCTACTTCGAGAATAAAAATACCCGCAGCAGCGATTATGATAAAATCCGGAACATCCCACGCCCCAGCCATGCTGACTTTGTGGCGCATAAAAAATTTGGTGGTTTTGAGGATTACCGCGGCGGCGGCCATTTCAGCGCCCGCCTTACCACCGGTTTGGTGGCAGCTGGTGTCATCGCAAAAAAACTATTGAAAGGTGTGACAATAGAAGCAACCTTAATAGAGGTGGGAGGCGAAACAGATACTGAAGCCGGCCTACAGAAAGCCATTGCGGCCAAAGATTCCGTAGGCGGTATCATAGAATGTAGGGTGAACGGGCTGCCAATTGGTTTGGGAGAACCGTATTTTGAAGCCGCCGATGCTTTAATTGCCAGGGGCATGCTTAGTATTCCTGCTGTAAAAGGGGTAGAGTTTGGTGCCGGTTTTCAGGCAGCCAGAATGTTTGGCAGCCAACATAATGATGCTATCGAGAATGAGGCGGGGAAAACAAAGACGAACAATGCAGGCGGTATTGTAGGGGGCATTACAAACGGAAACGAATTGGTCTTTCGAATTGCCGTAAAGCCTACGGCATCTACGCCAAAACAGCAGGAAAGCCTGAATTGGGAAACCGGGCGGGTAGAATCATTTTCTGTAAAAGGCCGCCACGATCTTTGTGTGGCTTTGCGAGCCCCCGTGATCGTAGAAGCTGTAACCGCCATTATTCTTACCGATTTGATGTTATTGGAACAAAAAATCTCACGGGTTGTATCTTGAGTATTCGGTATCAACAGGTTGGAGTGTAAAACGCTTTTTTAACGCTGAAACTGATTTTTCAGTTGCCGAATCGGGTTTTTTTGTACCTTAGATCCGGTTTTTATTATACAATTTAAAAAATTAAATTATGGGAGCAATTTTATCCTGGATTTTATTTGGCCTCGTTGCTGGCGCGATAGCAAAAGCAATTCACCCCGGAAAAGACCCCGGAGGTTGGATTGTCACCATCCTAATTGGTGTTGCCGGCGCTTTTGTGGGCGGATGGCTGGGCGGTATGTTTTTTGACCTGCCTACCAGTAACTGGTCGCTTAAAGGCTTTTTATTTGCGGTGGTAGGTGCCATCCTTTTGTTGTGGGTTTACAGATTAGTAACTGCAAAACGTTAGTTCGAACTTTTTCTGCAAAAAAGCTCCTTCAATTTTCTGATTGAGTTTCTGAAGCCCACTCGATAAATAGCGGTGCATTTCAGTTTGTCGTAAAGGGTTAAATTACTAATCAAATTAAGATTTATCAACCGGCAAAGCGAACGCTTTTTGCAAAAGGTACAAAAAAGTGTTTCCAGCAAGTTTTGAAACAAAAAAAGATGCTGCACAGCAGGGCCTAGTAACCTATAAAAGGATTAATTATCTGAATATCAAATAGTTAATCCTTTTTTTCCATCTTTGAAATGCAACGAAGACCGCACGATTAGTAGCCATAGGCATCCATATTTGATAAACGAATTGTTCCTGTACTTTTGGCCGGGCGTAAAATATCCAAAAGCATCTGAAGAAAAATTGCTTTTAGGCCGCACAAGGTTTGGGCAATTATATCGTATTAAGTTTTCGTGTGGTCTTTTTCGAAAATGCTCTTGAAACCAAAAAGGGGTACAGGTATTGGCCTGGGTATCTTTATAAAGATAGCCTCTTTATCTTGGCTGTACCGGGTAGTGGGGGGCTGATAGGATCGGCAGCGTAGCCAATAACCAAATAGTTACCTGCAGGTAGAAAACAGGTTTGTGTGAGAATCTGAATAAACCTTTTTGCACTTTAAATAAAAAACGACATTGATAATCAATGCCGTTTGTTGACCCATAAGGATTCGAACCTTAACTGACTGAACCAAAATCAGTAGTGCTACCGTTACACCATGGGTCATTTTCCAACCTGTCAAATCTGCCGTAATCGTGCCAGATGCACCACAGCATTTTTAAATAGGCGTGCAAAAATAAGTATTTCAATTGTCTTAAGCAAATGGTTTGTGAAAATATTTTTTGTGGGTTTGCTGACAAAAATCATACGTTAGTAACCCCATACTCTGAAATAGAAAGGTTAATTTTGCAGTCATTTTATTCTATTTTAATAAACTAAATTTATATTATGAAAGTAACTGTTGTAGGCGCGGGAGCAGTGGGCGCCAGTTGTGCCGAATACATTGCTCTAAAAAACTTCTGCTCAGAAGTGGTTCTGGTGGATATTAAAGAAGGTTTTGCCGAAGGAAAAGCTATGGATCTGATGCAAACAGCATCATTAAATGGGTTTGATACCAAAATTACCGGTACTACAGGTGATTACAGTAAAACAGCAGGCTCGAAAATTGCCGTGATCACCTCGGGTATTCCTCGTAAGCCCGGCATGACCCGCGAAGAACTCATCGGTATTAATGCGGGTATTGTAAAAGAGGTTACTGCCAATTTAGTAAAACACTCTCCAGAGATTATCATCATTGTAGTAAGTAACCCGATGGATACTATGGCTTATTTGGTACACAAAACCTCTGGATTGCCAAAACACAAAATCATCGGTATGGGTGGTGCATTAGACAGTGCCCGGTTTAAATACAGACTGGCAGAAGCACTGGATTGTCCTATATCTGACGTGGATGGTATGGTATTGGCAGCACACAGCGATACCGGAATGGTACCTTTAATTACAAAAGCCACCCGTAATGGTGTTCCTGTTGCATCGTTTTTGAACGAAGAGCAGCAAAATAATGTTATTGAAGCTACAAAAGTAGGGGGCGCTACGCTTACTAAACTTTTGGGTACCTCAGCCTGGTATGCACCCGGAGCCGCTGTTTCTGTACTGGTACATGCTATTGCCTGCGATCAAAAGAAAATGGTTCCTTGCTCGGTATTGTTAGACGGAGAGTATGGCCAGAGTGATATTTGCCTCGGCGTTCCTTGTATAATTGGTGCCAATGGGGTAGAAAAAATTGTTGATGTAGAATTAACAGAAGCCGAACAGGAAAAGTTCGCTACGGCCGCCGCTGCGGTTCGAGAAGTAAATAAAGATCTGAAAGACCTTTAATTGAATAGAAAGTTTACAAAAAAATCCCGAAGCTTGCTTCGGGTTTTTTTGTAATAGGTGGTTTTGTTATTTGTTGAATTTAAAGCACCACCGTTTCAATTTCCCGCTAAAATCAAATGGGGTGGTAGTTTTAGTAATGTCTGTTATTTTTACCGAAGGAATAAGTTTTGTTTGTAGGTTAAACTTTGTAAAATTGGTACTAAAATATAATACTCCGCCGGGAGAAAGTGCTGCCACACAATTATTGATTAGTTCCACATGATCTCTTTGTATGTCAAGGAGGCGTTCCATACGCTGGCTATTGCTAAATGTTGGCGGATCCATCACAATAAGGTCGTAGCAAGTGCCAGGAAGCGTTCTCAGATACTGCAACACGTCGGCATGAATGTACTGATACCGCAAATCATCAAAGGTATTCAACTTCATGTTTCGTTCAGCCCAGCCTAAATAAGTTTTTGAAAGATCCACAGTTGTAACCTTTGTTGCACCTCCAGCCGCAGCATATACAGAAAAGGAACCGGTGTATGAAAAAAGATTGAGCACCCGTTTATCTTTGCTTTCATCCTGCACCATTTTTCGGGTGATGCGATGATCTAAAAACAGACCTGTGTCTAAATAGTCGCTTAGGTTTACCAGAAATTTCAGTCCCTGTTCCCAAACCGGAAATTCATTTTTGGTGGATGCCGTTTTTTGGTATTGCCCCTGGCGCCCCGGTTTGCGGCGGCGGGTTTTCGTATAAATATTTTCAATAGGAATATTTAGTACTTCCGCGGTAACGGCTTTGCACTGCTGCAACCAGCCTTCGTGTTCATAGTCGCTCAGGTTGTGTTTACGCTGGTATTCGACTAAATACAGTTTGTCCTCATAAATATCAATGGAAAATGGAAATTCAGGTAAGTCATGGTCATAAATACGATAGCAGGAAATAGTTTGTCTGCGCGCTGTTTTTGATAAATGACGATATACTTTTACCAGGCGGTTTTGAAACATTTCATATTTGTAGTCTTCTGACATTTTTTTATTTTTTACGAAAATAGTTTTTTATTTTAGAGGGTTGAAAATTCAGGAGGGGTATTCCAGTTTGCTGCGTTCATGATGCCCATAAGAAAGGAGCATCTTTCGAATATTTGGGAAGATCCCTCTCTTCATTTGGGAGGATGTTAAATAAGACATTCGTTATGTACGACAATTTTGAATATACCCACCTGGGAATTGTACATCAGAGACCCTTAGGATACATTACAAGAGAAAAAGATGAAATATGCGATTGTTGATATTGAGACTACCGGTAGTTATGCTGATGCGAATGGCATTACAGAAATAAGCGTACAGGTATTGGATGGCGACACGGTGGTAGAGCGCTATGAAACGCTCGTCAATCCGCTACAACGAATTCCAAATTTTATTACCGCATTAACCGGTATTCACGATGGTTTGGTACAAGACGCCCCTGTATTTGAATCCATTGCACAAGAAATTTTTGATTTGCTAAAAGACAAAGTTTTTGTAGCACACAATGTTAATTTTGATTATTCTTTTGTTAAGAGCCAGCTAAGTTATTGCGGGTTGGAACTGAATGTTCCAAAACTTTGTACCGTGCGCCTTGCCCGAAAAATCTTCCCCGGCTATCCTTCTTACAGCTTAGACAAGTTGTGTCATTCACTGAATATAAAACACCTGAATAAGCATCGCGCAGGGGGCGACACAGATGCTACGGTGCAATTATTCCGACTTTTATTGGCAAAAGACGAAGAGAAGCATATCGAAAAAAGTTTGAAGCGGAGTTCCAAAGAACAGGCGCTTCCTCCCAATGTGCCAAAAACCGATTTTGATGTGCTGCCTTTTACTCCTGGCATCTATTATTTCTATGATAAAAAAGGAAAAGTTGTCTATGTGGGCAAGGCAAAAAATATTCGACAGCGAGTCAGTAACCACTTTAGTAATAACGGTACAGGCCGTCAAAAACAAAGTTTTATAAAGGAGGTGTATCACATCAGCTATGAGGAGTGCGGAACCGAATTGGTAGCAGCAATAAAGGAATCGGCAGAGATAAAAAGGTTATGGCCAAAATTCAATGCTGCGCAAAAACGAAACGAGCTGAGTTTTGGCATTATCAGTTATGAAGATCAAAATGGGTATTTACGACTCGCCGTGGAGAAGTTACGTAAAGGGCAGGATTTTCTTGCCAGTTTTCATCACCTGGAAAATGCGAAAGCTGCATTAAGACAATTGGTAACAGAGCATCGTCTTTGCCCCAAACTCTGTTTTATAGCAACCGATCTGTTTGAAGAAAAGGAGCACGATGCAAATTGTACGGGCGCCTGTAAAAAAAGTGAAGCTCCGCAGTCATACAACCACAGGGTATTGGATGCAAGTAACCACCTGAAGGAGCAACCTTCATTTGCCATTATTGATAAAGGGAAAGACAGTGCTGAACGAAGTTGTATCTTGGTTTGGAAGGGTAAGTTTTATGGGATGGGCTTTATTGGTACAGATATACCTATAACCCATCCCGAATCCTTTAGAGAATTAGTAACGCCGTATAGAGAAAATACTACCATTACCCAACTACTTTTTGGCTATGCCAGGCGCTATCCCGGCAAAGTGTTGAGGTTTTAGTAACAGGTGAATACGATTACTGTTGGAGGTTTGTGAATGAAAAGAAGTATGGTAGTTTCATTAAAAAGGAGGTTTAAAAAAACTTGTTGCAATGAGGTGCTTTCAAGTAGCAGAACCGAAAAAATAGATGTAACTTGCCATCACAATTGTTCACCACGAACGGATTATAACATGAAGTATTTTTTACCTCTTTTCGGCATCTTACTCCCCTTAGTTTTTTATGCACAAAAGCCCTTTTGGTTAGACGAGACTAAAAATGAAGAAAATCGGATGCCCATGCATGCTTCGTTTTATGCTTTTAATAACCTCAGCGAAGCCAATCAAAATCTTTGGGAGCATTCGGTTAATTATCTAAACCTAAATGGTATTTGGAAATTTAAATGGACAGAAAGCCCGGATCAATTACCTGGAAATTTTGAGGCAAAAGGATTTGATGATACGGGTTGGGATCATTTTAAAATCCCTGCTACCTGGGAGGTAAATGGGTATGGCTACCCCATCTACGTTAATGTAGGGTATGAGTTTCAGAATTTGATGAAACCCAATCCACCAACAGTTCCTATGAACATTAATAATACGGGGGTTTACCGTAGAGAAATCAATCTGCCGGCAAACTGGATCGGTAAAAAGCTAATTCTGCATATTGGCGCAGCCAAGTCCAACCTGCAAGTTTGGGTAAATGGCAAATATGTTGGGTATGGTGAAGATGGAAAACTTCCTTCCGAATTTGATATCAGTTCTTATGTTACTTCAGGAAGGAACTTGCTGGTTTTAAAAGTGATGCGCTGGTGCGACGGCACCTATATGGAAGGGCAGGATTATTGGCGTGTGAGTGGCATTACCCGGGATTGCTATATTGTGGCGCGCAACCCCACGTATATTTATGATTTCACTATGGAAACAAAACTGGATAACAACTACAGTTCAGCGCTACTTGAGACGTCATTGATGTTAAATCAAAACAATGCAGGAGGCCACTGCGCCACGGTAGAACTCAGGGATCAGAACAAACTAATCGGACGGTCAAAAGTAGTTTTTGCAAAAGGAGAGAAAAGAAAAATTACAAAAATAAAAATAGCACAACCCAAACTATGGAGCGCCGAGATCCCTCATCTCTACCAAGCCTATATTAGGCTCTTTGATGCAAAAAACAAACTTATTGAAATAATCCCTCATAAAATCGGATTTAGAGAAGTAAAAATTCAAAATGGATTGTTATTGGTAAATGGTCAGCCGGTTTTAATAAAAGGGGTAAACCGGCATGAAACGGATCCTATTACAGGGCAAACGGTGTCAAAAGAAAGTATGCTTCGTGATGTGGCCATCATGAAACAATTTAATATAAATGCTGTGCGAACCTGTCATTACCCCAACGATGACTATTGGTATCGGCTTTGCGACCAATACGGCCTTTACGTGATAGATGAGGCCAATAACGAATCCCATGGGATAGGCTACGCCAAGGATAAAACTCTTGCTAATAAGCCTTCCTGGGAGCTTACCCACGTGCAAAGGGTTCAAAGGATGTACGAAAGAGATAAGAACTTTACTTCAGTTATTGGCTGGAGTTTGGGCAATGAAGCGGGTAATGGAGTAAATTTTGTAAAAGCCTATAACTGGTTAAAACAGGTACAAAACAGCCGTCCGGTACAATACGAGCAGGCAATTAGCAATAACCGAACTTTACAGGTTGTAGAAAACAACACAGATATAATTTGCCCTATGTATTCCAGCCCCGAAAGTATGTTGGCTTACAGGGATCGTGAGCCCAATCCAACAAGGCCCTTCATTCAATGCGAATATGCTCATGCAATGGGTAACTCACTCGGAAATTTTAAAGACTATTGGGATATTATCCGTGGCAACAAACAGCACTTTCAGGGTGGGTTTATTTGGGATTTTGTAGATCAGGCATTGCTGAGAGTGAACCCAACAGGAGATTCAATTTATACCTATGGCGGCGATTATGGCCCAAAAGATGTTCCCAGCGATAACAATTTTCTATGCAATGGTATTTTCTTTACCACTCGCAAGCCCAACCCCCACGCCTGGGAAATGAAGCATGAGTATCAGAATATTTGGACAAAAAAAGGAGATGGGAATACTGTTACGATCCATAATGAGAACTTTTTTTCAGATCTTAACGATGTTAAAATGGTGTGGGAGGTGATTACAGATGGGTTCAGATCCCAGAAGGGAGAAATTGCCAACCTTAACGTGAAACCACAACAAACAGTTTCTTTGCCGATTCCTTACAAGCAACCAGACCGGGGGGAATCATTCCTGAATGTATATTATTATCAAAAAAATAGAAAGGGGCTAATTCCTTCGAATCACCTGTTAGCCACGCAACAAATATCCTTAGGGGGTACAATTGCAAATGTGTACCAACCCATTAAAGGACATCAACACTTGAGCATTAAGGAAACCGAAAACGAACTCACTGTCAGTTCTGCTATTGCTACTTTAGAGTTCAGCAAAACAACAGGTTTTTTGACTAGTTATCTTGTTAAAGGTCAGCAATTTATTGAGAAAGGTTTTGCACTCAAACCCAATTTTTGGAGAGCGCCAACCGATAATGATATGGGTGCCAACCTGCAAACTAAGCTACGGCTTTGGAAACAGGCTTCAGACAGCTTTCTTCTTGATAAAATAGATTATTCTCAAACAGACAATGTGGTTACCATTCAAGCATCTTATCGGTTGTTTAAAATTCCGGGAACCCTGCTCCTTACCTACGCGATCAATAGCGAAGGATCCATTTCTGTGAACCAAAAAATGACAGGGAATGAAAAAGATTTTGAGCCCATGATGCTTCGGTTTGGCATGAACTGGGTTTTACCCCCTGGTTTTGAGCAGATTCGTTATTACGGGCGAGGTCCTTTGGAAAACTATCAGGATAGAAAAGAAATGGCTCCGGTTGGGCACTACAAACAAACAGTAACCGAGCAGTTTTATGGTTATGTACGCCCCCAGGAAAACGGGAACAAAACGGATGTTCGATGGTTCAGTATCTCAAATGGGAATGCCACCGGATTATTCATACAAGGCAAAAACTTATTGAGTATCAGTGCATTACATTATTTTCAATCAGATTTAGACGATGGTGAAAAAAAGAAACAAAGACACAGCGGCGACCTAAAGCCCCGGGCACAAACCTCTTTGCAGATAGACTATAAACAAATGGGTTTGGGCAGCATTAATAGTTGGGGACAGTTGCCATTACCACCTTATCGTCTGCCTTTTAGGAATTATGAATATGAGTACAAGATTATACCCAATTATAAATTCTAAAGAATATGGTATGGTAAAAACTAATTTTGGTGTATTTTTTGTTATTTTTGATTTGAGAAAACAGATCAAACTGCTGTATCTTCGTCTGTAGTTATCTGTTCAATTTGTTTTTAAACTGAACTTTATTAAATAAATTCACAATTGTTGTAACTTAAAGAAACCTCATTAATTAAAACTTTATAGCATGAAAACTTTTATCCTCAACTTTTCGATTGTGTCTTTTGTAATCATTGCTTTGCTTGTGACCGGATGTACGAAAACGGGACCCATGGGGCCACAAGGGCTACAGGGTTCAGCAGGAGCTCAAGGACCCACAGGTTTGCAGGGTGCGGCAGGGTCTCCTGGAGCTCAGGGTCCGCAGGGTGTGCAAGGGGCAACAGGCGCAACAGGTGCACAGGGACCGCAAGGCCCCGCCGGAACTAATGGACAAACTGGTGCAACAGGCCCACAAGGCCCTGTTGGCCCTCAAGGCCCACAGGGTATTCAGGGGCCGATTGGTATTCAGGGTCCAGCCGGTACTGATGGAGCACCCGGAGCAACAGGAGCAACAGGACCGATGGGCAACGCTAATGTAACGCTATATACCTATGGATCTATGGTTTTTTCATCAAGCCATCTTCTTGTCATGCCGAACATATCTAAAGAAACAATAGATAATAGTATTATTTTGGCCTATTATAGTCCGGATCCTGAGCCTATTGATACTTGGTATCCCATGCCTGGTTTTGGGCCGGTGGGTACTTATTTTGTAAGAACCTATTGGTTCCCTTTAGGTACGGGTTATGCATACGCCATCAAACTATTAAATCCAGATGGTACCGTTTATACCGCTACAGAAATGTTTAGAGCTGTACGTATATTCGTAATCCCTGCATCTAATGTAATACCCGCTAGTCGGCAACAACCCGATTTGATAAAGAATTTACCTTTTAACGCTAATAATTATACCGAAGCCGCTAAATATTTTGGTATTAAGTAGCCCTTTTTTGATACATCCCTCAAGATGAATATTAAAAATAGTGTTAATTTATAGAATGGCACACTACGATTTTTGGCTGTAGATTTGAAATTTGAAGTTGTTGACAGGTAAGTTCAATTCCCTCAGATGCCCGTCCTTGGGTGCGGTGGAGTAATGATGCCATCAAAATTTGATGGAGGTCGCAGTTCGATAGGAGGCACTGATTAGGATATTGGGAAGTGGAACATCCCCACAAGAAATTTCATTGACAGTAAAACGGGACCTAAAGAGCCGATGTGTACTTAACAAAAGACAGGAACAGCTTATAGAAGGTTTATCTATTGGGAGCTGAACGTTACAAACCACCTTTGAGTTGGTGTTGGTATTGAACTTTTGCACTAAATTCGATTACCAGATGTCTATTGCCGCCCCATCACACAGATACGTCTTACGGATGTTCCTGAAAATAAAGCTACTGTTATTTCTAATCTTCCTTTGTGCGAGCCTCGATCCTCATGCCCAAAATTTCAATAATTATAAAGTTGAAATCGTTTCTCAGGATGACGGACTTTCGCAGGGGAGCAATTACTTTCGATTTGAGGATAGCCGAGGTTTCATGTGGCTTACCGGCAATGATGCACTCAACCGATACGATGGATCTTCCATAAAAGTGTATAACCTTGACCGCTATTTTAAAACCTGTCCCAGACTGCTGCAGGGCTATGGCTTTGCCGAAGATGGTAAAAACCTTTATGTAGGCAGTACCCGCGGTCTTTATAAATACGACTACGACTTAGATGCTTTTACGCTGATAGATTTGTACCATAATTTTTCAAACAATAAAACCGCAATGCCATTTGGGTTTGCTAATGGTAAGATCTGGTGCTTTAATGAAGAATGGAAAATAGTGAGCTATGAGGTAAAAACCAGGAAAGTTAAGTTGGAGTTTGAAGTTCCTTTACCCCAAATAAACTCGGTACATGTGTATAATATGGAGGATGATTATTTCTACAATCGAATGCCATTTTTTGTCCGGGACGGAAGTATATGCTTCATAGGGAAAGAGAATATTGTTGTTTATAATTTTACCAGCAAAACCTTCCGTTTCCCATTTGGAGTTAATGGAAATGGCACAAAGTTTCTTTCTGCTGCTTATCATAAGAAAAGAGATAAAGTGTTTTTGGGAACCATTGGAGATGGCATAATTGTATTTGAGCAGGACTTTCAACACCATAACCAATATGAGAGAGGCAAAACAGTAAGTTCGATGACATTGTACAATGATTATGTATTTTCAAAGTTAGAAGAAAATGAAAATAGGAGAATTGTTGTGTTTGACAATCAATTCAGGCTGATAACTTATTTTGACAAATACCCTACGGGCAATTTCTTTGGTTTTGATAAAGCCGGCAGGTTCTGGTTTTGCGAGGATGGTCTTGGCCAGGTGGTGTTAAACTTCAATGGAAGTTTAATAAAGAACTCTGCTTACTTATCCAAGGGGAGGCTGTCCTTCCCTACAGGTGTTGGTTATTTTGCCGAGTTGCCTGAAAATAAGGTAATAGTACAGTCCCAAATAATATTTGATACTAAGACGGAAAATTTTGAACCGTTACAATTAAACTGGGACAAAATTTTTTATAGGATATTTGCCGATCCATTCAAGAATGAGATTTTGACAATTAGGTATAATTGGTGGGATACCGATAAAAAATTGTTCAGCTTTGATGCCCGTTTTCGTCCCCTGCAACAGTTCTCAACAAGTGTTGGAGAATTTGGACGGTTACAGCACGTTCAATTTTTTAAAAAACAAGCTCCGCTTCTTTCTTTTTCCAATGGACTATTCTGGCTGAACAGAGCAGATCGAAAACTGGAATCGGTACCCGAGCTTCCAAATAAAAATCCTTTCTATATCAGCCAGCTAAGCAAAAACCGTTTGGCCATCAGCTATATTGATGGCGATATGCTGTTGGTACAATTGAACGAAGATCGGAAGTTCAGTTTTCTTCGTAAAGTGTTACCGGGTGTACAGTCTTTTTACATGCAGGAAGACACCTTAAACCAATGTTATTGGGTGGGTACCAATGAGGGTATTTATGTACTGGATAGAACCTTTCAGGTAAAGAAAAAGATTGATATCAATAACGGTCTTGCAGGATCTAACATCTACGGCATATTGCTTGATGATTATGGAAAACTCTGGTGTAGTCATCAAAGAGGACTTAGTGCAATTGATACGAAGTCACTTCAGATTATCAATTTTGATAAAGAAGATGGCATTCAGGATTGGGATTTCAACAATCGTTCTTTTTTAAAAGCATCGAATGGCACCCTCTTTTTTGGGGGCATGAAAGGCTTTAATTATATCAAGCCTCCCATACAGTTTAAAGAAGTTTATAAGCCCGAAATTTATATTGATGAAGTTACCATCAATAATAACCTTTATGAACCTGAAGCCGGAATAAACAAAATAAAGGCCATCCGTGTGTCTAACAATGAGAACAATATTGTCATCAAAGCATTGATAAAAGATTTGCAATACAGTAAGCAAAGAGTGCTTCTGTACAGAATAAGGAATAGAGACGCCGCCTGGATAAAAGTAGCAGTTAAAAACAATATTAACTTTACCAGCCTGGCACCCGGAAACTACACCATAGAACTGGGTTATAACGATAAGTTTAATCAGAAAATTGTTTACCAAAAAACAATTGAAATCATTGTTGAAAATCCATTTTACCAAACTATTTGGTTTTGGGCAATTATGGCGGCATTGTTTTCAGGGCTTTTTATTTTCATTGTTGGGAAAGTGAAATTTGCCAAACAGCAGCGAAAGTATAGAGAGCATTTGGCATTAGAAAACCAGCGCAATAAAATAACTGCCGATCTGCATGATGATATCGGTGCCACGCTAAGCAATTTGCAAATAAACTCGGCAATAGCCAATGAGTATATCAAAAAACAAAAGCCCGAGGCCGCTCAAAAGGTTTTGCTCAATATTGAAAAACAAACGCGAAAGCTTTCTGAGAACATGGGCGATATTGTTTGGAGTCTAAAGCCCAACAAAGAAGCATTGATGCAGCTTTCTACAAGAGTGCGCAACACAGCAATTGAAATTCTGGGCAGTATCGAAATGGAATATAACATTCAAATAGACGAAAGAATTGATACGGAAATACTGGATTACACAATGAAGAAAAACATTATTCTGATCATAAAAGAAGCCTTAAATAATGCAGCAAAATACAGCCAGGCAAGCCTTGTAAACATAAAAATAGAGACCGATAGAGATGAATATCTCATAGCAATTTCAGACAATGGTAAGGGCTTTGATCCTCTAAATTCAGGAGGAAATGGCATTGGAAACATGAAAAGAAGGACTGAAGAAATGAATGGTTTTTTTGAGATTTCCGGAGAGGGAGGAACCTGCCTAAAAATTCGTGTCCCTAAATTTAGGGGTTGAAAAAACTAGTTTGACAGTATAACTTTGTAAACGATAAAGAAAAATGAAGTGATTCGCATTTTTGCATACGACGATAATCTTGAAAGGCTGAAAAGCCTTAGGTATCTTATGGAACTCTCTGACAATATGGAGTATGTAGGCGATGCCACTTGTTGCGATCTAGTGGAGGCAGAGATGAAAGAATATCAGCCCGATGTAGTACTGATGGATCTGAATATGCCCATAGTAGATGGATTGGAAGGTTTGAAGATAATAAAGGCACGTTTTCCACAAATCAAAGTGTTGGTACAAACCGCTTTTGACGATAGTGATAAAGTGTTCAGTGCTATATCAAACGGTGCCAGTGGTTATATTCTTAAAAGCGACAATCCCAGAAAGATATTACAGGCAATAGAAGAAGTATATGAAGGCGGAGCAGCCATGAATCCTGCAATAGCAAAAAAAGTATTAGAATATTTTCAACCAAAAAAACAGGACAAACTACTGACCAATAAAGAGCTCGAAGTGCTGGAATATCTTGCTGAAGGACTGAGTTACAAAATGGTTGCCGACAAAATGGGTGTGAGCTACACTACCGTAAACTCCCATACTAAAAACATCTATAACAAATTACATATATCATCGCTTGGCGAGGCTATTGCATGGTACTATAAGAATAAGAACTAGCTTTATTCCTTCTTAATACCTTGCAACTTTACCTCCCAATCAACGTTTTCCTTTACTACCCCTTTTTTCACTTACTCCTATATTAAGGGATTGTTTTGGGCTGCATCCCTATCTATTTTTGTGATGAAATAATAACTTAGTAATCACAAAAAATCAAAAAGAATGAAAACGATTACAACAATCGAACCTGTAAAAATGGCCGCTTGTATCACTACTGCCTGTAGAAAGAAAAATACTCCAAAAACCAGTACGCCCCCTACTGAAGCCGAATGGAACAAATTATTAGATTACAACCTTGATGACCTCACCCAAACAACAAGCTTTGGTATCTCTAACAATGCTTTTGTTTTCACTACAAATAAAGGTGCTACCATTACCATTAATGGCTCTTGCCTTAGAGATGGAGGTAACGCTGTTTCCAGAGCTGTAAACTTAAACGTAGTAGAGATGTATGATAATGTGGGCAGGGCATTGACTAATAAAACCACCATGGCCCTAAACCCAGCCACAGGACAAAAAGAACAAACTGAAACAGGAGGTGTGTTTTATGTTATGGCAACAAAAGATGGGGAACCACTTACCGCTACCTGCCCTATCAAAATAGATATCCCAATGAAAAATACTAAAGGTCCTAAATCTGGTACGCAAGCATTTGAAGGTAAAATAACCAATGGAGAGCTAACCTGGGAAATATCTACAAAATATGAAGTCGTACAAAGTTTATACAATGGTAAATATCCATTAACTCCCACAGGCTTTGGCTGGTTTAATGCCGATAATTTCTACAACGATCCAAGACCCAGAACAGCAATAAAAGCAAGGGTGCCCAGTGGAAACGGCGTCCATAGTGTGGTTTACATTATTACCAAAAGTTTTCCTTGCTCATTGGGTGGTCTTGCAGGTTACTTCCCAATTGGGCTTGACTGTTGGTTAGTTTTTGTAAGCAGAAAAGACGGTAAATACTTAGGGGAAACAAAGAAGTCTACGCTTACTGCCAATCACTCCGTAAAGTTTGACCTTTCTACAGCGCAAACAGGTAGTAGACCGACTATGTAGGACATGTAACTCTTTTGAGATAACTATTTTAGATGCAAACAAAAATTTATCAAAAAGTAATGTAACATATAAAAACATAATTATATATACAACGATAGTTCCATAGCCCTATTCGCTTAAAAGATTGTCTTTGGAGATGAACTGTCTGCTATTGATTCACCTAACAAAAGAAAATTATGAAAAAGTCGTACTACATCTTCACATTCCTGTTCATAGGATTTGCCATTTGGGCAGGTGCCCAGTCAACCACAGCACCCAACTCAGGCTCAAGATTATCATTACGAGCCGGCTATGACATCATACCGTTTTACAAAAATAATACGCCTTATATCGCCTATAAAGATGGAGTGGAAGCCGGCGCTTCTTTTGATTATTATTGGAACTGGTTGGGTATTGGTGCCGATTTTGATTATATTCAAAACAAACCTAAAAGCACTTACCCCAGTACCAATCTGATGCTGGGAGGTACTGCCCTGGGCAATTTCAGCCTCACCGAAAACAAAATAACCCGAATATTTTATGGTCTTGGTCCCAGCTTTCGTTTTGGAATAAAACCTCACTCTGATTTTGAGCTAAAACTTAGAGGAGGATTGGCCAATATCAAAGGAGGCCGCACCGAACTAACTTCAAATGTGCCACCACCCATGTTGCTCAATTTCCATGCAGGTTATAATGCCAAAAATGTACCCAGTGCAAAAGCATCATTGCAATACAATCATTTTGTTAGTCAAAATATTGGATTTTTCTTAGGTGCCTATTACATGCACCACTTCAAAGTACCAGAATTGGTAGATCCTGTTTATGGGTTGTCTGCAGCTTACTACTCCTTTGCAAATACCCAAGGTGCTAATATTATTGACATGAAGGCCGGACAATATACACGCAAAGACCCATGCAATTGTGATATAAGTTCTATTGGTGCTTTTGCAGGAGTGGTTATTAAATTTAGCAAACGTGCCAAAAAACCTAAGTGTACCGAGTGTTGTCCTGTTTGCGGCCGCATCCACACGCCCTTCTGCTGTGCAGAATGTGGTTGCACAGTAACCATTACAGCTCGCGACAAGTTTACTAAAGAGCTTTTAGAAAACACTGATGTAGCATTGACAGATGCCTCAGGAAGTATTGTACAAACCGCCAGCACCAATTCGTTTGGAGTAGTGGTTTTCAAAAATGTACGTACCGGAAATTATAAAGTAAAAGGGAAGCTATATGACACCAATCTTGAAGAAAACCAGATTGTGGCAGATGAGTTTAAAGACTGCCAGGTAGAGGGCAAATCAATTCAAAAAGAAATTCTTTATACCGATGAAAACTTTATAATCAGAGGTAAGGCGGTAGTGTGTAACACTTCCACACCATTGAAAGATGTATCTGTTGTACTTAAAAACACACAATTGGGTATTCAAAAAACATCGAACACCCATGCCAATGGTGAGTTCCTATTTCAGGCGCTGCAAAATGCCAGCTACACCATCTATGGGAAAAAAGAAAAATACCTTTCGCAAACCGAAACCATTACAACAAAAGATTATGACCGAAACAAGACCCTATTCATAAAATTAGAAATCTGTATGGATAATGCCGATTGTGGTAGTGCGATAGTACTGAAAAATATCCTGTACGATTTGGATAAATACTTCATACGAGAGGATGCAAAACCAGAGTTAAACAGATTGGTTCAGTTTATGAAAGATTATCCACAAGTAAGAGTAGAGCTTTCTTCTCACACAGATTCCAGAGCTTCGGCTGCTTATAATATTACACTTTCTCAAAACAGAGCCGATGCTGCGGTAAACTATATTGTATCGCAAGGCATTAAAAGATCAAGGCTTATAGGAAAAGGTTATGGCGAAAGTAAGCTGCTGAACAAATGCGCTGATGGTGTGCCTTGTACAGAAGCAGAGCATCAAATAAATCGTAGAACTGAGGTAAAAGTAATCTGCCCTGATTAAACACTTTTATAAAAATATCATTTGGGTATCCTATTATCCAAATGATATTTGAAACCATAAAAAATTAAGTCAATGAAAACGTCACAATTCAATAAAAGAATGGCCTCAATTATTTTGATAGCCTCAATGGGTATAATTTTTAGCCAATGTGCTAAAAACAGTGATTGCGAATACACTACATCGGGATGCATAGAAACAGAAACTGCCGGATATATGGTGGGTACGATGGCTGCTGATCAACGATCCATTAATCCCAATAGTGTTGCCGTATTATACAAAACGCTACAAAATGCTCTCGCACCCATTGGCGAAAACTGGAACGACCCTTCTGCTGGTGTAAATCGTGTACAAAGAGACTTCCCTGCCAATTGGAATTCCAATAGAATGGGAAACGTGTTTGGTATTGCATTGGATCATAATAACGGAATTTTTCTTTCTGCCACAGACGTCTATAAATTTGATGCATCGCTACCCAATCTGCTTTCGCAGGTTATATTATGGTCATCCTCGGTAGGATCGGCAGGTGCAGCAGGAATTTACTATACCAATTATAGTTCAATAAATACAACAGTAGATTTAGTAACCACTTTAAATGTCGCCAGTGCCAATACAGTGAATACAAATCAAATCCCAAGTACCGGGTTTTCTACCTCTACCGGAAACAGCATTGGAAATATAGCATTTGACTTTAAAAACAATCAGCTTTTTGCTACCAATTTAGAAGATGGCAGAATATATAGAATAGACCCAGTCACTGGAAAAATTAAAAGTATCCTTGATCCATTTGTCCTTGATAATGCAATCGCTGGAATAGCACCTATTGGAGAACAACTTTGGGGAATAGGTGTATATACGCAGGCAGGTATTACTAAAGTTTATATGGCTCGAAGCACAATGGCACATTCTGCCAATATACCTGTTCCCAATGGTGGAGTAGAAATTTGGTCTGTTAACTTAACTGCAAGCGGAGAATTTGATGCAACCTCAGCTGGCTCAGGACTTTTTACGGCCCCTACGGCAAGCAGCACTTTTAAACAGGAAATTAAACTTACTTCTGGTACACAAACAAAAGTTACCGACATCGAATTTTCTAATGCTGGAAGAATGATGCTTGCAGAAAGAGGGCACCCGCACAGAGCTGGGGTTTATGAGTTTGTTTATACTGGTGGAAGCTGGACAACCGGTAACAATTTCTACTTAGGATTTGATTTGAGTTTACATGGAGCACCCAATGTATTAGCAGCAAAAAATGCTGCAGGTGGGGTTGATTATGCTAACAGACAGTCTCGTGATTTGTCTTCTTATAAATGCGATGATATCGTATGGGCTTCGGGCAATGCGATGGCAACTACTTCCTTGGTTGTCTTTGGAGGATATCCTAATTATGTATATGGCGTACAAGGCATGAGCGGCGCTGGAAACAATGCTACTTTATCTATAAACCAAACGAATGATTTATATATAGATTATAACTGTACAGGTTGGCCACATTACAATAATCCACCAACTCAAACTGAAACTGTAAAAGGTAAAATTGGTGATGTTGATGTTTTTGATCAGTGCGCTTGCAAATAACAAATTTCAATAATATAAATTTATATATTGAAAATATTCATTAAATCTATTTTTTCCTTATTACTCCCCCACATCTTTGAGTGCGGGAGTTTTTTATCCCTAATTTTCACTTCAACCAATTACAAAACAATAAAATAATATTTGACGCAAAACACCCCATTTTTGACATTTATAAATATTGTATTTTTATGAATTTCATTGCAACTTTGTATTGAAATTGAAAGTTAAACCTAATATTCGGGATGCTTTATTATTCACTTTTAAAAAATAAATAGTATGCCTTTAATCAATCCTTCCATTAATTTTAATGGGAATGCTGAAGAAGCATTTGATTTTTACAAATCCGTATTTGGTGGCGAGTTTGCTGCTTTGGTTCGGTTTAAAGATTTACGTGCAAATCCGGATATGCCGATGGATGCCAACGAAGCCAATAAAATTATGTACATAGCCCTACCCATAGGAAAGCACAATGTGCTGATGGCAAATGATGTGCCGAGTTTTATGGGTAGGGTCAATGAGCGAGAAAACAGAAGCAAGATTTCAGTTTCTGTGGAAAGCAAAGAAGAAGCCGACCATATATTTAACGGACTGTCTGCCGGTGGCGAGGTGGAGTGTCCTATGGACAATAGCCCTTGGGGCTCTTACTTTGGAATGTTTAGAGATAAATATGGTATTGAATGGATGATAGATTTTGATCCGAAGTACAAAGGAGAAGTCTAAAAATTCAACGCCATACCTCAAAACAGAAAATCCTGAATTTTAATTGAAAGTTCTAATTTTATAAAAATTAAGAAGCAATGTCAAAGCAAGTATTTATCAATCTTCCGGTGAAAGATTTAGCAAAGTCAATGGCTTTTTACGAAGCATTAGGTTTCACCAACAACCCACAATTCACCGACGATACTGCTGCAGCAATGGTTTGGAGCGAACAGATTATTGTGATGCTGCTAACGCACGAAAAGCTACAGCAGTTCACCTCCAAACAAATTATAGATGCCAAAAAATCTATCGGAGTTATCAATTGTTCCTGACTTCCGCAGAAAATTTTTTACAATTTTGTAAGTAATTGATAAACAGTTGTTTGTGGAATTATTAGCGTATTTTTGGGTGTCCCAGAGCATTTTTTATAGCTTTAAGACATGTATGTACGCAAAAAGAAGAACCCAAGCGGTAAGTTAAGTATCCAAATAATTGATAAAAGCTCGGGCAAATATAGATTACACAAAACTATTGGAAGTAGTAGCGATCCTTTAGAGATAGAAACCTTATTGACAAAGGCAAAACAATACATTGCTGAGTACACCTATTCTCAAGAACTTGATTTTACAGATTACAAAACCCAGACTAAAGAAGTATTGGATAATATCCAGTCGATGAAACTTGTTGGAATCAGATTAGTCTTAGGGAAAATATTTGATGAAATAGGTTTTTCAATAATACGAGATGAGTTGTTTAAAGATTTAGTACTTTATCGCTTGGTTTATCCTGCCAGTAAACTCAAAACAACAGAATATCTCTTTCGATATGAAGGAAAAAGCTTCAGTGAGGATGATATTTACCGTTATATGGATAAACTGTACAACACCCAAAAAGAGCTTGTTCAAGAGATAAGCTATAAGCACACACAACGTATTCTATCATCCAAAATAGAGTTGGTATTTTACGATGTTACTACTTTATATTTTGAGATTGACAGAGGAGACGATTTACGTAAGACAGGCTTTTCAAAAGAAGGCAAACATCAAAATCCCCAAATCTTATTGGGCTTATTAGTAGCAGAAGATGGTTATCCCTTAGCTTATGATATTTTTCCGGGAAACAAGTATGAAGGGCATACAATGCTTCCTGTTTTGAATGGGTTTAAAGCAAAATATCAAATAGAAAACATTACAGTAGTTGCCGATTCGGGTTTACTTACGAGTACAAATATAGAACAGCTTCAGAGGAATAATTACGAGTTTATTCTTGGGGCAAGAATAAAGAACGAAACAGAAGAAATAAAGAACAGGATATTGGCATTAAACCTGAAAGATGGTGAAAGTAGTGTCATGCACAAGGGTGATTTAAGGCTGATTGTAACCTACTCAGACAAAAGGTCGGGTAAAGACAAATACAATAGGGAAAAAGGTCTAGAAAGGCTTGAAAAGAAGATTAAATCGGGTAAGTTGACAAAGGCAAACATTAACAATAAAGGATATAATAAATATTTGAAATTAGAAGGAGAGGTAGCCATTACAATTGACCGAGATAAATATCATGCTGATGAAAAGTGGGATGGTCTAAAAGGATATTTAACTAACTCTACGTTACCAACTGAGCAAGTTTTAGAAAATTACCAGCATTTATGGAAGATAGAGAAAGCCTTTAGGGTAACAAAGACAGATTTAAAAATACGACCAATCTTTCATAGACTTCAAAGGAGAATAGAAGCACACATCTGTCTAAATTTTGTAGCTTACAAGGTTTACAAGGAATTAGAACGTTATCTTAAAAATAAGAATGTAGATTGGTCTCCGGAAAAAGTCATTGAGATACTTCAAAACATCTATCAGATTGAAGTATTTCTACCAAATACTAACGAACTGTACCGAAGAGTTCTATTATTAACAGATGAACAGAAAAAAATAGCAAAAATCTTTGATTTTTGACTTGGGTGTCCCAGTGCGGAACTCAGGAGCAATGGTTTGGAGCGAACAGATTATTGTGATGCTGCTAACGCACGAAAAGCTACAGCAGTTCACCTCCAAACAAATTATAGATGCCAAAAAATCTATCGGAGTTATCAATTGTTTATCTATGGAAAGTCCAGAAGAGATGAATAAGATTACAAACAACGCCATTACTAAGGGTGGTGTAGAACTTGACGAACTCAAAGACTATGGTTTTATGCAATATCGAAGTTTTGAGGATTTAGATGGTAATCAATGGGAGGTAATGTATATGGATATGAGCAGAGTGCCTGGTTAGCTTTTAATTCAAATGACTTTTCTGTCAATATTTTGGAAGATGAATAAATAAGTTTTAAATGTCAAAAACAAAGAATTATGGCTACACAAAAAATCAAGCCTTGTCTTTGGGTGGAAAAAGATGCTATGGCTGCTGCCCATTACTATCTTTCCATTTTTAAAGATGGAAAACTGATAGAATATAACGACTACAAGGGTTTTAGCAGCCCTAGTGGGGATTTTGATATGGCAACAATCCCTATCTTGGGAATTGATTTTCAAATACTAGCAGCAGGTCCTCTTTTCAAATTCAACGAGGCCGTTTCCTTTGCTGTGGTTTGCAAAGATCAGGCTGAGGTGGATTATTACTGGGAGGCCCTCACGGCAAATGGTGGTGAAGAAAGTGTTTGCAGTTGGCTCAAAGATAAGTATGGTTTGTCTTGGCAAATTGTACCGGATGCCTTGTATGAATTAGAAAAACACCCCGATGATAAGAAGCGATTGTACGCTTTAAATGCTATGATGAAAATGAAAAAAATCATCATAGCCGATTTAGAAGAAAAATAGAAACATAAAAAATTATGAGCCATCAAATAACGGTAACTGCTACCGTAAACGCAGATAGTGCAATGGTTTGGGACTGCTACACTAATCCCATTCATATTGTAAATTGGAACTTTGCCGACCCCAGTTGGCATTGTCCAACAGCAACCAATGATATGAAGATTGGCGGTACTTACAAAGCAAGAATGGAAGCCAAAGATGGAAGTTTTGGTTTTGATTTTGAAGCCGTTTATACTAAAATTGATATGGGCAAGAGTTTTGAATATGAATTTGGCGGTAGAAATGCCAAAGTACATTTTAGTAACAAAGGGAGCCAAACTGAAGTAGTGGTTACCTTTGACCCGGAATTGCAAAACCCCGTAGAGGTGCAGCAAGCTGGCTGGCAAGCAATCCTCAATAATTTTAAACAATATACTGAGTCGGTTAGATGAAATACATCGCATTGCTCAGAGGCATTAATGTGAGCGGCCACAATTTGATTAAGATGACGGCTCTAAAATCTTTGCTGGAAGGTATAGGTTTGCAACAAGTACAAACTTATATCCAGAGTGGGAATGTGGTGTTTTTTTCTAGGGTGAATAATTCGAGAGAATTGGAAGCAATGATTGTTGTAGGTATTCAAAAAGAATTTCAATTAGAAGTGCCGGTTTTGGTTTTGACAGAAGAAAGCCTGCAACAAATCATCGAAGAAAATCCATTCCAACATCAACCCGATTTTAAAGTAGAAAAGATGTACATTACTTACTTGTCCGATAAGCCTCAACATGGGAACGAAGAAAAAATTCTAAGTAAGAAGCAAGAGAGTGAAAGCCTTCATTTTACAGACAATGCCATCTATTTTTATTTTGAAAGCAAATACTCCGATACCAAACTAACTAATACTTTTTTGGAAAAGACATTACAAGTACAAGCCACAACACGAAACTGGAAAACGACTTTGACGTTGGCAGAAATGATGACAAGAATTATTTAGTAAATTTGATTTCTTATACGTTAAAATTATGAACTCCATAACCATTGCAGAAATCTTAGATAATGTACCAGAAGATAGGAAAGGAGCATTTTACAAACTGCACGACACAATTTTAGAAAACTTGCCAAAAGGATTTGAAGCAGGCATAAGTTATGGGGGCTTGGGCTATGTAGTACCACATTCGGTATATCCTGCAGGTTATCACTGTAAACCTGTAGAGCCATTGCCTTTTGCAGGCATTGCGTCTCAAAAAAACTCCATTAATTTTTATCATATGGGCATATACGCCGACCCTGACCTGATGAACTGGTTTGTAAAAGAATATCCAAAACATTGCAAACGCAAATTGGATATGGGCAAGAGTTGTGTTCGATTTAAAAAAGTTGAAGAAATACCGTTTGATTTGATTGGCGAACTGATGCAAAAAATGAGTTGTGAAGAATGGATAAAAATGTATGAATCGTTGGATAAAAAGTGAATTCTCTCCGTAGAAGTTCACAGATTCGTCGGCAGATTTACAAAAAAAACATCAGCGAAAATCAGCTGCACATCAGCGTTGATCAGTGGGAATATTTTCCCCGCAGATGTACGCAGATCTTTACGCAGATTTACAGATAAAAACATCAGCGAAAATCAGCGGCACATCAGCGTTGATCAGTGGGAATATTTTCCCCGCAGATGTACGCAGATTTATACGCAGATTTACGCAGAAAAAAACATCAGTGGAAATCAGCGGGCACATCAGCGATGATCAGCGGGAATGTGTTCCTCGCAGATGTACACAGATTTATACGCAGATTTACACAGATAAAAACATCAGCGAAAATCAGCGGGCACATCAGCGATGATCAGCGGGAATGTGTTCCCCGCAGATAGAATTTATTACAAACCATTTACCTTTCTAAAAATAGCATTAGAAATATCATCTGAATTGAAATTTACCAACAGTCCTAATTTCAAATTTGATAATTTAAGATAGGTGAGTAATTGTTTATGATGAATATCTAG
>JBDHYK010000005.1:0-36373 GCA_039811305.1 Niabella sp. | reverse complement strand
ACTGCATCACGATAACCATCCGACCGGTTTTGCAACAGGGACAGGTGCTGATATCCAATCCTAACCTGACTTTTGCTATTTCTGCATAGTCCGATTTGGAGTGGATGGATTTGTCTTTTTGAGGGTATCCCCTCGGCCAACCCCATCTTGCATAAAGCAAAATGGATGTGCATCTTTGCTTTATGAGATATAAAGATACATCAAAGGCCGATGCAATGCACCGCCACATCCAAGCCTGCCAGGCGGGAACTCAAAGCGTTGAACAGTATTGTCAGCAACAGGGCATTAAAATTAGCGAACATTATGGAAAATATTCTATTACAATGTGTTACGACAACGAATATAAGGCACCAAATAGAGAAGATTTTTAATAATCTGAAATCAATAAATTATAACTTTTGTGAATTATCTCCTTTAATATAGAATAAAATTCCTCAAACTTCAATAAATTATCAAGTTTGAGGAATTTTTTATTATTTTTGCAGCATCAATATTTAGAAAATATGGGTATGCAAAAAATCATAAGAAAAACAGAGCTGGACAAACTACTGATTCTCAAAGATAAAAATCTTATAAAAGTAATTACAGGTGTTCGTAGAGCAGGAAAATCAACTTTACTGTTGCAGTTCCAAGACTTGCTTAAAGCCGAAACCCCTGATGTCTCGATGATTTCAATCAATATGGATTTACCTGATTTTCGCTTCCTTGCCGAAAAAAATTGGAAAGAAATTTACGATTACATCAAAAATCTGTTGCAAGAAAATGTTACAAACTATGTTTTTATAGACGAAATCCAAAACGTTGTCGAATTTGAAAAACTACTTGAAGGACTTTTTGTTACGCCAAATGTGGACTTGTATGTAACAGGTTCCAATGCCTACCTTTTGTCGAGCGAATTGGCCACTTTGCTAACAGGCAGAGCATTTGAAATCAATATTTTACCTTTTTCATTTACCGAATACTTAGAATTCACAGGAAAAACAGGCAATCCCGACCGTGCTTTTGTCGAATATATGCGGACAGGCGGTTTCCCCGAAGCAGTCGGACTTGCTGAAAATGAAGAGAATCTTGCTTACGAATATCTGCAAAATATTTTTAAAAATATTTACGAAAACGACATTTTGAAACGATATACCATCTACAATGAAAACTCGTATAAAGAAGTAATTGATTTTTTGATTGACAATATCGGGTCGAGTACTTCGGCACGAAATATAGCAGGTGTTCTTACGGCAAACGGCAAAAAAATAGACAATAAAACAGTTTCAAAATACATTTACACGCTCGTTGAATCGTATCTTTTTTACAAAATAAATCGGTATGATATAAAGGGAAAACAACATTTGGCAACACAAGAAAAATACTATTTGGTGGATTTAGGACTGCGAAACGCTTTGCTTGGCAAAGACGCTTCTGCTGATAGAGGACATTTGCTTGAAAACATCATTTACCTTGAACTACAACGCAGGAATTATCATGTTTGGATTGGAAAAACAGATAATCTCGAAGTGGATTTTGTTGTTCGCGACAAAAACGGTTTTACAAAATACATTCAAGTCTCATATACTGTAAAAGATAAAAACACACTTGAAAGAGAACTTGCACCATTTGACAGAATCCCCGACCACAATGAAAGGTTACTTATAACAATGGACTACGAAAATGACAGCCACAACGGGGTAAAACAACTTAATGTAATAGATTGGCTACTAAACAAATAACATTAAATTCGGGCGACCGCATAACATTATGACGAATAGAAAAAAGCCTTTGATACAAAAAGCCCGGAGTTAGCAGACACCGGGCTTCTTTGCTTGCTTCGACAAGCTCAGTATGACAGTTGTACTTCGGCAAGATCAGCATAAATTCAGCGACGCGCTTAGGCTTTTCGTATAGGTGGTTTTGTAGCTTTTGCTTAGCGTTGTTGGCTGGGGTTTTAAGTTTAGAAAGTTCGAGTTTGCAGTGTTTTAGGGTTTTGTGTTTGTTGGGGAATACAACTGCCCCTACCCAAATTTTAACACTATTCGGGCGGTTTGCTTTTATGGATATGTAGGTTTGTTTTTTCATAGTGCTGCTTTTTGTATTTTTCTTGGAGAGCCTCTGCTGTGGAGTTCTTTGTCCAGCCCAAAAACACCACGGTTGTTGAGTGTTCTTAGAGAAATTGAATTGCCTTTCATTGTAAACTAATTTTTAATGAACGGTAAAATTGATGGCTTTAGTGAATGTTACTGAGCAATATTCACCAAGAAAAATTTTTATAAAAGACAACGAAAATATTTTTGCACAAATTAACTAATTAGTTATCTTTGTAAATGCAAAGGCGACTGAAAACCTACGGGAACTATTTTCTGAATTTCTACAATGCGCTTGGACAAGACGTTCAGGAAAAAATTGACTGGGTTTTTGAGCTCGTAAAGGCAGCAGAACAAATTCCGAAAAAGTTCTTTGAACACCTCACCGGGTCAGACGGTATTTATGCAATTAGAATTGAGTACGAAGGCAACATCTATCGGATATTATGTTTCTACGACAAAGGAAATATCATTGTGTTGGTCAACTCTTTTCAGAAAAAGACACAGAAAACACCACCCAGAGAAATTACCCTTGCTGAAAAACTGAAAAAACAATATTTCAATGATAAAAAGATTGAAGATGAAAACGAAAGAAATAAAAAGGTCAGGAAATAAAATTGCTGACTGGAATGACCACCTTGACAAAAAGTATGGTAAAACAGGAACTGCTACCAGAGCAGAATTTGAGAGTAAAGCACAGGCATTTGTAATTGGAGAGTTGTTAAAAGACGAACGCCAGAGAGCGAACTTAACTCAGGAGGAGATGGCGGAAAGGACAGGTACCAAGAAAAGCTATATCTCAAGAATTGAAAATGGACACGCCGATATTCAACTTTCAACCTTGTATAAACTAATTGAACAGGGACTGAACCGAAAATTAGAATTATATATCCGCTGAAAACAAGGCAGCCATAACAAGCAAATTTACAATATGTTCCCTACGGTCGCACATCGTAAATTTGCCATCACGTTATAGCTAAGCCTATTGAACTCAAATTTTGCAGTAGAATCATGTACCTGTCTGCGAAGGCATTTTTTAAACCTCATTTTGTGTATAATTAACTGATAAACAAATTGTTATTTATATGAAATTCAACTGCCTTGCAGTGGAAACAATAGGAAAAACATAACATTTTGTGCCTATTGCAGATTCTGGGTTGAACTTAGAACAGGAATTTCTATCCGAAAGTTTATAGACGATAGAAAAAAGTAGTTGCTGGTGAGATCCCAAACCAAATCACCAACAAAATAGTTACTGTAAAAGCCAAATCACGACTAAAATGGAAGAAATTATGGCGAAATTACTTCGCACCGCACTAAAAGGGACAAGTCGGGAAAAATTTCTGAGCCCGTTTGCAAATTGGCTGCATTACCCAAATGCGCATTCACTGAGCCAGTACTTGCTTTCCCCGCAACAAATGAATCTTTTCAACAAACAAGCCGCAAGCGGTTCAAGCAAGGTAGCACACAAGAACGTGCTATTATTCAATTACTTATGCGGCAAGTTTCTATAGAAGTGCTGTTTAGAAAGAATTTTAGCCATCAACCGGCCCAGCCCTCCCTGTCTAAGCTTCGGTATTGTATCGCTTCTGCCAAATATTCGGGTTTTATGGTTTCGCTACCTTCGATATCAGCAATGGTGCGGCTTACTTTTAAAATACGATCATAGGCTCGTGCCGAAAGATTTAGTTTTTCCATAGCTCTTTTAAGAAGCACCTGACCCACCGTGTCAATGGTACAAATTTCTTTAAGCATCCGGCTACTCATTTGAGCATTGCAAAAAATACCTTTTTCTTTATACCGTTCTATTTGTATATCTCTGGCTTGTATTACCCGTTCTCTGATGGTTGCCGAAGGTTCTTCTTTTTTATCGTTGGACAACTGACTGAATGGTACGGGAGTTACTTCTACATGCAGATCAATACGGTCTAACAAAGGCCCCGAAATTTTATTAAGGTATTTCTGAACGGTACCCGGCGGACAGGTACATTCCCGATCCGGGTGGTTATGAAAACCGCAAGGGCAGGGGTTCATAGAAGCAATGAGCATAAAACTGGCAGGGAAATCCAGGGCTACTTTGGCTCTTGAAATTGTAACCCGCCGTTCTTCCATAGGCTGGCGCATTACTTCCAAAACAGTACGTTTAAACTCGGGCAGTTCATCCAGAAATAACACGCCATTGTGCGCTAAGGAAATTTCTCCCGGCTGGGGAATACCACCTCCTCCAACTAACGCCACATCTGAAATGGTATGATGTGGCGACCGAAAGGGTCTGCGCGAAACCAGGGTAGCGTTTTCGGGGAGTTTTCCGGCTACCGAATGTATTTTGGTGGTTTCCAACGCTTCCTGTAAAGTAAGGGGCGGTAAGATGGTGGGTAGTCTTTTTGCCAGCATGGTTTTTCCCGCCCCCGGCGGACCTATTAAAATGGCGTTATGACCGCCTGCAGCGGCTATCTCTAAAGCTCTTTTTATATTTTCCTGGCCTTTTACATCGGCAAAGTCAATTTCAAAATCGTATTGTGAATGAAAAAATTCTTCGCGGGTGTTTACAACAACCGGTTCCAGACCCGCTTCTCCTTTGTTAAAGAAATCAATCACCTCTTGGATGTGATCTACGCCATAGACGTTCAGATGGTTTACCATCCCTGCTTCGCGGGCATTTGCCTTAGGTACAATCAGCCCTTTAATTCCCTGTTTTCTTGCCTGAATAGCAATAGGTAAGGATCCTTTGATGGGGCGCACCTCCCCATCTAAACTCAGTTCCCCCATGATAACATACTGAGAAAGCTTATCGGCATTTTCAATCTGCTCACTGGCACCTAAAATGCCAATGGCGATGGGTAGATCAAAAGCTGTTCCACTTTTTTTAATATCGGCAGGCGCCAGGTTTACAACCACCTTAGTACGTGGCATTTCATACCCGTTTGTTTTATAAGTGCTTTCAATTCGTTGCAAACTCTCTTTTACAGCATTATCGGGTAACCCAACAATCATAGGGTCTTTTCCCGAACTTGAAATCCAGTTCACTTCAACAATAATGGGAAGGGCTTCTACTCCAAATACAGCACTTCCATTGATCTTTACCAGCATGATATGAAGATAGAGTTTTTTGTTTAACGAAATCCTTTTTGAAAACGAAATGGGGGTTATTTTTTGCCCCTGGTATTGCAAACAGGTGATAAAAATACCCGTTTCTGACCGTTAGGAATACCTCAACTTCAACAATTTTATCGGTTTTTAACGTATAATTCAACTAAAAAACCCTTACTTTGTCCGTTTGAAACAATTAAAATATAAAAATTATGGCTACTGTAACTCTTACAGCGTATAATGTGAAAACAAAAGAAAAGAACGTTCCCATTCAGGATGCAGTAATTTCGAGAACTGCAAAGGGTGGCTATATTGCCAAAGGAAATGATGGGAAGGGCAATAAATTAACAGCATTATTGGGAGAAGAAAAAGCGTTGGCTGCTATTAAAGCGGGTATAGCTAAACAGGATTGGTAAGCGGACACAGTTCCTACTTCCCTATCATCTTCTTCGCACGGGTGGCAGCACCTGTTACATTCTTCTGCAAAACTCCCCCTGCAAAGGCGGGAGTTTTTGAATATAAAAAGTTATTTGCTGCTGCTTTTTCGTATGATGATCTCAGGTGCAATCACTTTCGTTTCAAAATAGGTAACCGGCCTTCTGCTTTCGATAGTTTGTAATAAAAGTGTTGCTGCTGCCTGACCCATTTCAAATGCCGGCTGCCTAATAACACTTAATGAAGGGTTGAGTAATTCTGTATTGTTGGAGTTACTAAATCCGATTAATGCTACCTGTTTGGGCATTTTTATACCTTTATCATTCATATACCGAATAATTTCAATAGACAAGCGGTCTGAAAGACTAACAATGCCATCGGGTTTTGGTTTACGGCTAAAGAGTTGATCCAGTGCTATTTGTGTTTCTTTTTGGATGTTGCCGCCGTAGTTACAGTACTTAATTTGGTTGGGATGCAGCCGAATACCTTTTTCCTGAAGTGCTCTTTCGCATCCTGCAATCCGCTCTTTTGTGATGGAAAGGTTTAGGTTATTGGCTATGATGGCAATATGCCTGCACCCCTGTTCGATTAAATGTTTTGTAGCTTCATAGGCTCCCATCTTATTGTCAATGATGACTTTATGGCTCTCAATTTCATTGCTGATCCTGTCCACAAAAACAAGCGACAATCCCCTTTCTTTTAACTCTTGAAACGGGCCAAAATCATCCGTTTCTGCCGAAACGGATATAATAATGCCATCTACCGACCGGGAAGTAAGGTAATCTAATATTAAAAGCTCTTTTTCGAAAGATTCTTTGCTTTGGGTTATGATTACGTTATAGCCCCTTTCGTAAGCCACAGATTCTACGCCGTCTATTAACTGGCTAAAAAAGCTGTTGGCTATTTCGGCCACAACAATCCCGATTGATTTGGTTTTTTTTTCTTTCAAACTCAAGGCTGCCGGATTGGGGCGGTAATTGTGCTCTTTGGCATAGGACTGCACGCGCTTTTTTGTTGCTTCGCCAATTTCGTGGCTATCCCGCAGTGCGCGCGACACCGTTGAGGGCGATAATTGCAAGGCTTTTGCAATGTCTTTTATGGTTACGGCTTCAAATTTCATACAGCTAAATTGGGTTACCTGTAACGAAGTTAAAGAAATTCACCATTATTTCTTCAATGCATTTCATATGGGTTTGCTTGCCAAAATGGAAGTCTGTGAAGCATTTGAATCGGTTCCAAAATTGCAATACTTCACCGCAACCTACTTTGCATTTGAAATCTACACCCCGGTTCGAAGTTTCCAGCCATTGTGTGCGCACCATGGGGGCAGGCCCGGTTTGCTTGTGCTCCGCAATATAGTATGAGAGCCCTACACAAATGGAAAAAATCGTCGCATGCAAAGCCTTTCCTTCTCTGGAGAATGGAATATATGCTTGAAACAAGGAACTTATTTTCAAAAAATTTGCGCTATCGTTTGCGTAAAAAAAAGTGGTATCGTTCCCCATTTACCAATGAAATCTTTGTATTCTTGTGTACGGTTGCAGCATTATTTGCTTGCTGCTGTGTACTGAAACAGTTATTCTGCGTGTAAGTATCTGCATTTGCTGATTATTTAAAAAAATATCATTTTATGAAAAAAGTATTGCTATTTCTTATTATGTTTTTGGGGTTTGTGCTCATAAGTTTTGCCCAAACAAGAGAGGTAACCGGTACTGTTTTGGACGATGGTGGTTTTCCGCTTCATGGTGTTACCGTGGCGTTAAAGGGAAGCACCGTAGCTACCCAAACGAGCGAAGCGGGTTCCTTTAGCATTCGGGTGCCGGCAACAGGGTCTCCGCTACTTATTTTTAGTTATACCGGCTTTATCACACAGGAAATTCCGGTTACCGGAAATAGCATCACACTGGCGCTGGTGCGGCAAATCACTTCGGGGGACGAAGTGGTGGTGATTGGGTATGGTACTTCCAAAAGAAAAGATCTCACCGGGGCTATTTCCTCCGTATCCTCTGCAGAACTAATGAAAGTACCCGTAGCCAATGCAACAGAAGCATTGACAGGGCGACTGGCAGGGGTTCAAATATCTACAACGGAAGGCTCCCCTGATGCTGAAATTAAAATCAGAGTTCGTGGCGGGGGATCTATTACCGGAGACAATACCCCCCTTTACATTGTTGACGGGTTCCCAGTTACATCTATTTCCGATATTTCCCCAGCAGATATTGAGACAATAGACGTATTAAAAGATGCGTCCTCAACAGCTATTTACGGATCTCGTGGCGCTAATGGAGTTATCATAGTAACAACAAAAAATGGTAAAGCGGGCAAGCTTACTGTAAATTATAATGTGTACGGAGGTTATCGGAAATTAGCAAAAAAACTGGATGTACTGACTCCTTTAGATTATGTAACATGGCAATATGAAAGCGCTTTACTTGATAATAAATTGGCAGACCGCTATACTAAATATTTGGGGAATTGGCAAGACATTGATCTGTATGGTGAAATTACTCCTAATGACTGGCAGGAACAGGTCTTTGGAAGGTTGGGGAGTATGGTTACCCATAATCTTAGCCTAAGCGGTGGTTCGGACAAAACCAGATATACGGCCAGCTATGCAAGAGTTACCGACAAAGCGATCATGCAGATGTCTGGATTTACCCGCGATAATGTGAATCTAAAATTAAACAGTCGCCCAAATAAAAAAGTTACGCTCGATTTTTCAGTGCGCTATTCCAATGCCAAAATAAAAGGGGGAGGAATGAATGAACAAAACGAAAAATCTTCTGCGGACTCTCGGTTAAAGTACGCAATGATCTATCCTACTTTCCCCGTAGGGGGCTTAACGGATGCTGATGAAACGGACGATGCGTTTAATATGTACCATCCATTGCTCTCGCTATCTGAAAATGACAGGTTGCAGCATCGCGCTACGTTAAATATAGGGGGTAGCTTTGCCTGGGAACTGGCACGCAATCTTCAATTCAAAACCGAAGTGGGCAGAGATGAGGTAAGAGGTGCCGATGATAGATATTATGGCGCAACCACTTACTATGTTAAAAATTCGCCCGCAGCAGAAAACCAAGGCTTACCCGCCATTGAAATGTACAAATCGTATAGAAGATCCATGCGTAATACGAATACGCTGAGATATGATTTTAAACAGTTACTAAAAGGTAAGAGTAAATTAAATGCATTAGTTGGCCAAGAGTATATAGATACAAAAAATGAAGCGCTTACAACTGTTGTTCATGGGTTTCCTAAATCATTTTCGTTCTCAGATGCCAGAAGATTATCTGCACAGGGGAAAGCCAATTCTATTCAAAATTATTTATTTCCCGATGACAGACTCTTTTCTTTCTTTGGGCGAGCCAACTATAGCTTTGACAGCAAATATCTATTGGATGTAACATTTCGTGCGGACGGATCCTCCAAGTTTGACGAAAAAAACAAATGGGGCTATTTCCCCTCCGTGTCGGCTGCATGGCGCATTTCATCTGAAGAATTTTTCGAAGGATTACAAAATGTTTTTAACGACTTGAAATTAAGAGTTAGCTATGGCACTGCTGGTAATAACAATATTCCATCGGGTCAGATGGTTCAAACCTACGATGTAAGTACTACTACCTGGGTTAATGGTTATACAAGTTATTGGGCACCCTCAAAAACAATGGCAAATCCCGATCTGAAATGGGAAACAACTATTACCAGAAACATAGGGCTGGATTTTACTACCAAAAACAGGGTGCTGAACGGTACAATTGACCTATACAGAAACAGTACGAAAGATTTGTTAATCCAATTTCCAGTACCGGGAACAGGATATGATTTCCAGTATCGAAATATGGGAGAAACCAGAAATCAGGGCCTTGAAGTTTCTTTGAACTGGAATGCCATAGACAAAGAACATTTTGGCTTGAACTTTAGCGGGAATATCGGGATCAATAGAAATAAAATTATTTCACTGGGCCTGATGGATGACTTTGGATCAGAGTCGGGCTGGGCCTCGTCTATGATTGGTGTGGATTATATGGTGAGAACGGGCGGTTCGGTTGGTGAGATGTACGGATATAAAGTTGATGGGAAAGGCAGATACGAAGTATCCGACTTTGAAGGATATAATAGTACTACCGGAAAATGGATGCTTAAAGAAGGGGTTGCTGATGCTTCTTCTGTTGTGGGTACGATTCGTCCCGGTAGTTTCAAATTACAAGATTTGAAAGCGGACGGAAAAATTAACATAGACGACAGAACAACCATTGGAAACGCAAATCCTAAGCACACAGGCGGGTTTACCATAAATGGAAGGGTGTACGATTTTGATTTTAGTGCTTTATTCAACTGGAGCTATGGCAACGATATTTATAATGCCAACAAGGTAGAATACACTTCTACTGCACAATACTTTGGACGTAATATGCTGGACATTATGAAAGAAGGGAACCGATGGACCAATCTTCGTGCTGATGGTACTCTTTCAAATGATCCTGCAGAATTGGAAGCTATGAATGCAGGTACAACCATGTGGTCGCCGTATATGAGTCGCTACATTTTCAGCGATTGGGCAGTAGAGGACGGCAGCTTCCTGCGCTTAGGTACTGCAACGGTAGGGTATAACCTTCCATCAATGATTGCTAAAAAAGCAAAACTACAGAATTGCAGATTCTATGTTTCAGGGTATAATCTTTTCTGTCTTACTAACTATACCGGCTTTGACCCTGAAGTTTCTACCCGTCGGAAAACTGCACTTACACCTGGTGTAGATTATTCTGCATACCCACGTAGCAGAATGGTGGTTGTAGGTCTGAATGTGAACTTTTAAGATTGTAATAACTGAAACGTTCTTTTAGCGATAAAAAAGATTTAGACTAACGAAATTAAAAATTCAGTCAGTCCATTAAAAAAATAAAAAGAGTAAACTGATGAAAAATATAAATATCAAATTATTTGCAACGGTTTGTTTCGCATTATTTGCTATATCATGCAAAAAGATTCTTGATACACCGGCAAAATCAGCACTGGACGAGTCGGTAATCTTCTCCACACCCGGGTTGGCAAAGGATGCCATTGCAGGAGTATTGCAATCCTTTGGAGAAACCAACTCTTACCGCGGGCGTTATCTCGTCTTTTACGGAATCAATACTGACTGTGAGGTAAACAATGCATTGAAAAGCATTAATGATGAAAAATCACTGCTGTCAAATTACAATACCAACGTTAATAACAGTCAGATGAATACCAGCAATAACGCCTGGGCCAAGTTCTATGAAGGAATAGAAAGAGCCAATTTGGCAATACGCGGAATCAGAACTTATGGCGATGTTAAAAACAATGCCGAGTTAGCTCAGATTTTAGGTGAAATGCTCACCTTGCGGGCTGTTCTTTATAACGATTTGCTAAAAGGCTGGGGAGATGTTCCCGCTCGTTTTGAGCCTGTAAATTCTGAAACGGTTTATATTCCCCGAAGCGACAGAGATGTTATTTACAAACAGCTACTCGCTGATCTTGAAGAAGCAGCAACTTTGGTGGCATGGCCTAATGAAACAGCGGCAACACAAACGGTGGAAAGAGTGAATAAGGCATTTGTGAAAGGCTTACGCGCCCGACTGGCTTTAGCCGCCGGCGGTTACGGACAACGGGCTAATTTTGAAATTCGCAGAAGTACAGATCCTGATTTAGCTCCTGACAAAATGTATGCTATTGCAAAAAAAGAGTGTTTAGAGGTAATCAATAGTGGCACTTGCAAACTGGAAGGATTTGAGCAAACATTTAAAGCCTATAATGGCGAAAAACTAAAAGCAGGTCTTGAATCCTTATGGGAGATCCCTTTTAGCGAGGGTCGGGGTCGTGTGATTTTTGATTTAGGAGTAAAGCACACCAATGTGGACAAATATACTGCTCAGAACAGAGGTGGAACCAATGGACCCAATCCTATTATGTATTATGAGTATGACAAAGACGATGTAAGAAGAGATGTAACCTGTGTGCCTTACGAATGGACAGATGGGGTGCAGGTGCCTACTTCTTTAGGAAAATGGTATTTTGGGAAATATAGATACGAGTGGCTTCCGCGGCGGGTTACTTCTACCAATGATGACGGGCTGAACTGGTTGTACATGCGATATGCTGATGTGATATTGATGGCTGCTGAGGCAATCAATGAATTAGATGGCCCTGCTGCAGCGGCTCCTTATTTAAAGATGATCCGTGACCGGGCATTCCCTAATAATGCGGCTAAGGTAAATACCTATATGGCGCAGGTTTCAGCCAGTAAAACAACTTTCTTTAATGCTATTGTTGATGAACGCGCATTGGAGTTTACAGGTGAGATGCTTAGAAAAGGAGACCTGATACGCTGGAATTTATTAGGAACCAAGTTGATCGAAGCAAAAACCAAACTTCAGCAGTTAGAAAATCGGCAGGGAAAATATGCCAACCTGCCTGCAAACATATATTACAAAACGGCTGCCGATAATGAAACTGTAACTATTTACGGATTGAATTTTGGAGATACTGATGCAGAAGGCACTGCTCTTGGCTATGGAAAAACAAAAAAATGGACGATGGTTTCTTCTGGCGATGCAAGTACTTTCTGGGATGCATTATTTGTTAAAGATCCGAATAGGCAGCAGTTTTGGCCAATATGGCAGGTGTTTTTAGATGCCAGCAACGGAAAATTAACCAACGAAGGATACTTTTAATTCATTTTACTAAAAGGATTGTAATGAAGAATATATTAGGTAAAACATTGTTGACAATATGCTGCGGCACGATGTTGGGCTTTTCAGCTTGTCAAAAAAATATTGCAGATGAAGTTACTGAACTTAACTTCAGCAGGCTTTTCTCCCCCACCGGTGTGCAGGCTATTGTGGTAAACAAAACGGGGGTTAGGCTGAACTGGGCTAAAGTGAACAAAGCAGAATCCTATACGATCGAGTTCTTTGATAATGGTAATTCGGATTTCTCTGGTGCCCCCTCACGTACTGTTTCAGGAATAACAGGCAGCGAGTTGCCCTATACTGTTTCTGGTTTAGCAGGTGAAACAAACTATTCAGTTCGTATTAAGGCTGTTGGAGCGGGCATTGAAGACTCTAAATGGAGTACGGCTACTTTCAAAACGGATGCTGAACAAATTTTCTATAGCGTAGATCCCGCTGATATTCAGGCAAAACAAGTTACATTAAAATGGCCGGCAGGACAAACTGCAACACAGATAGTGCTGACCCCCGGTAATGTTACCCATGCTGTTACCCCGGCAGAAGTGGCAGCAGGTGCCGCGGTAATTACAGGGCTTACTCCAGAAACCGCTTATACCGCAAAACTTATGAATGGTGCAAGCACCCGGGGCACTGTAACATTTAATACCTTGATTGATTTGGGCGGAGCGATACAGGTGAACCCCTCGGATGACTTAACTGCAATACTTCAAAATGCAAATAATGGAGATGTGTTTGCCTTAATGCCGGGTACTTATAATACGCAGGATATTATAATCTCCAAATCTATAGCAATTAAGGGGGCTCGTCCTGCAAACAAGCCTGTTCTTACAGGAACCATCTTCCGTGTAACTGCAAATTCGGGATTGCAGCTCAAGGATTTAATTTTGGATGGAACTGGCTCTTTGAACGGTAATCAGGCTATTATTTATGATGAGGATTTAACAACATCCTATGCTCCTTTTGTTATGGAAGATTGCACGGTGCGAAATTATACGAAAGGCTTGTTTTATGTAAATAAAAAGGCCTGGATTCAATCAGTATTGTTTAAAGGAAATATCATTTATGGTATCGAATGTAATGGCGGAGACTTTATTGATTTTCGCACCGGGTTGGCTACCACTTTTGATTTTATGAATAATACGGTCTATAATAGTGCATTAGCAAGAGACTTTTTCCGCATGGATAATGGCGGTTCAACCAATTTTGCGGGAGTAAAGAGCATGATTACAATCAACAATAACACCTTCTATAATGTAAGTAATGGAAGTAGCAGAAGGGTATTATATATTAGATTGGCTTTGCATGAAATTACTTTCAATAAAAATATATTGGCAGAAACAGCGGGCTATTATACCAACCAGTCTTCTACAACCATTAAAGAGATGAGTAAAAACAACTACTTTAATGCGCCCAACTTTACAGCAAGTGCCGTTTCTGGTTCTAAGAATGATACAGGCGATTACACTCAGTTAAATCCCGGATTTGCAAGCCCTTCAACAGGCGATTTTACAATCAGTAATATTGATCTGAAAGCGGCAGGGATTGGCGATCCGCGATGGATAAAATAAAGGATTGACTTTTAGGAATATAGAAAAGGTGTACAATTATTACACCTTTTCTGTGTTTAGGGATGGGCAGATTGTTGTACCTTTTTGTTAGCCAACGAATCTTGTGAACTGTCATCATTCAACTGGCTGGTTATTCCCTTATTACGTTTAACAAGGCAAAGTATCGCTTTACAGCCAGGGTAGTTCGCAACAATTTCTGAACAAAGCTTTTTGAACCCTGCAATTGAAACCATTTAGTGCAACCGATTACAAAAAAATAGCGCTCTTTTTGCCCTACGCATACGAAACCGGTAACGATTGCGTAGAAAAATACCGTCTTGTACTGTCATGTTTACGCAAAATAGGCTTAACTTGTTCTTTGAAATGATAATAGATGGCAATTTTGGCTCTTATATTTTCAATTTAAACCGATTGACAAATTCGTTATGATTTAAACAAAGCTGTATGAACAAATTTTATCTGATACTTTTCAGTATTCTTTTTTCTGTAGCCTCAAATGCTCAAAAAAAAGAAATTTCGGGTTCTGTACTAAATGATGCTGATGAACCGCTTGCTGGCGCAACAATTGCCTTGCAGGATGGAAACCCTATTGGCAGAACGAATGCCGAAGGGAAGTTTACTATCAGTATCCCCGAAGGTAAAGCCCTCAACTTGGTTTTTTCTTTTACAGGGTACACTACTCAAACAGTAGCTGCTACTGACGGCATGATTGTAACGCTTGTAAAGAGAATTGTAAGCGGTGATGAAGTGATTGTAATTGGTTATGGAACGGTACAACGAAAATCTTTAGCCGGAGCGGTGAGTTCCATCAAAGGTTCAGAGCTGGAAAAAGCGCCCGTTGTAAATGTGGCAGAGGCATTAACAGGCCGCCTGCCTGGAGTAATGGTAACATCAGTGGATGGCGCGCCTGGCGCAGAAATTGTGGTTAGAGTAAGAGGCGGAGGCTCTATAACACAGGACAATTCGCCTCTTTATATTGTTGATGGTTTTATTGTAGATAACTTAAATGGCATTGCTGCAACGGATATCGAGTCTATTGATGTGTTGAAAGATGCTTCTTCCACGGCTATCTATGGATCCAGAGGGGCCAATGGAGTAATAATAGTAACTACTAAGAAACCCAAAGCAGGCAAAACAAATATCTCATATAACAATTACTTTCAAAGTAAATACATGCCCAAATATCTTGATGTATTGTCTCCTTATGAGTTTGCATTAATGCAATATGAGTATGGTTTAGTAAGAGGTACCAATTCTGATGAATATAAAAATTTTCAGAAATTTTTTGGACAATATGATGATCTGGAATTGTATAAATACCAGGCAGGTACTAACTGGCAAGACAAGTTATTCGGTGGTGCCATTAATTCTTCTCAGCACAATCTTTCCCTTACCGGGGGAAACGAAAAAACAAAAATAAGTTTTAGCACAACCTACAATAAAGATGAAGGACTGATGCTTAATTCGGGTCAGAAGCGCTTTTATTTTAATTTCAAATTAAATCATGAGTTATATAAAAATCTCAAACTTGATTTGTCAGCCCGGTACACCAATAATATTATTGACGGAGCAGGAACTTCGGGTTCATCAAGTGTGCGTATTTCGGATGGTATTCAGACAAGGCCAATAAATGGCCTGGCAGATCAGATTGAATTGGACCCTACTGATATACTATCGGGCGATGATGAGTATGATAATTTTTTAAAGAGTATGATAAACCCGGTGGAGTTGGCAAAACAAGATTATAGACAACGCACCAACAGGGATTTGAGCCTAGGTGCCGCTTTATCCTATAACCCCTGGAAACCGTTAAGCCTCCGTTCCGAATTGTCAGTTACATTGCGTAATGGAAGAGAGCTAAGATATTGGGGACCACTCACCGGCGAATCGCGCAATATAGGCAATGCACAACCTTTGGGGCAAATAGCAACATCGGCTTCAGATGGATACCGGCTTGTAAATACAGCTAATTTTAGAATGCCTTTCAAAAGCAAAAACCATAACCTGAATGTTTTGTTCGGTCATGAGCTTAATTGGGCTACTGGACGTACTGCGCTTAATAAATCTATTCGTTTTGACCTGGGTACTTCTCCCGAAGTGCTGTTTGCAAATATGGCTTTAGGGACTCCCTACCAGGTAGAAACCAGAGAACAACGAGGAGAAGATATGGTTTCGGGCTTCACAAGGTTCAATTATTCATACTTGAACCGTTACATATTATTTGTAACGATGCGTGCAGATGGTTCCAGTAAGTTTGCACCAGGTAATCGTTGGGGTTTCTTTCCATCGGCTTCCTTTGCGTGGAGGATACTCGATGAAGACTTCATGAAAAATGTGACGTTTGTGAACGATCTGAAACTCAGGTTAAGCTATGGTGAATCTGGAAACAACCGAATTCCAAACGATAGTTGGAGGTTTTTATTTAGTCCGAGCCAAAATAGAACCTACGGGGCTGGAAACATCTCATCGCCTTATTATAACTTTTCGAACAGTTCCTTACCTAATCCAAATCTAAAATGGGAAACCACGGTAACAAGCAATATTGGATTGGATTTTGCCTTATTCAACAACAAACTTTCTGGCACTATTGATCTTTATAAAAACGTGGTTAAGGGTTTGATAATTGATAATCAGATCCCACGATACACTGGTTTTTCAACCCAGCAGATCAACTTAGGACAAACATCTAACAAGGGATTAGAAATAGGATTGAGTGCACCCATTATCGAAAATAAGGATTTTGGGCTGAGTCTTTCATTCAATATAGGACGTAATATACCCCGCATTGATAAACTGGACGGTACCGATATAAGAATGTTCCAATCCAACTGGGCAGGTACCGACTTAAAATCACAGGACGATTATCTGTTGCAAGTAGGAAAAACACTTGGGATGATTTATGGCTATGTAGCTGATGGTTTTTATACTACTGATGATTTTGATTCATACAATGCTGCAACAAGACAGTATGTTTTAAAAGAGGGTATTGCCGCTTCATCTTCTATATTAGGAGGCACAATTGGTACACGCCCTGGTACAATGAAATTGAAAGATCTGAATAATGATGGGCAGATAACGGCAGACAAGGATCGTCAGGTTATTGGGAATGCTATTGCTAAACACTCTGGGGGATTTGGAGCCAATTCACATTTGAAAGGATTTGATATGAGCGTGTTTTTCAATTGGGTTTATGGTAATGATATCTATAATACTGGCCGGATACAATACAATATGTTATACCGTACCAGTTTCGGAAACATCTCAGAACGCATGAGTTATGCAGATCGCTATAAATATGTAAATGATCAGGGGGTATTGGTAACATCCTTAGACGACCTGGCCGTGGTGAATAAAGATGCCAAAGTATGGTCTCCATTCTCAATGGGAAGCGCTTCCCCTGTTATTACTACCGACGCAATTGAAGATGGTTCTTTTCTGCGTATGTCGTTTTTAACGCTTGGTTACACATTGCCAAAAAATCTAACCTCAAGAGTAGGCATTACCTCTCTTCGGTTATTTGGTACTGTGTATAATGCTTTTGTGTTGACAAATTATTCGGGATATGATCCTGAGGTTTCCACTACAAGGAGTAGTGCCTATGCCGCCCTAACGCCAGGGGTTGATTATTCGGCATATCCTAAGTCCAGAACCTTTACGTTTGGTTTAAATATAAATTTTAAATAAAAATAGTTTATGAAAACTAAATTATTAATCTATACACTTTTGAGTATATTTCTTGCATTAGCTACCACTTCTTGTAAAAAATTTTTGGATGCGGACTCTCCTTCCAATTTTACACAGGAGTATATTTATGGCAATTCTAATGAAGCATTAAAAGGTGTTTATGGAGTTTATGCTTTATTTAATCAGGATGCTTTTACATCCCGGTTATCAAATTCTTTTATTCCAAATACTGATATTGAAGTAGGAGGCGTTGGAGCCACTCCGGATAACTCAAGAAGAGATATCTGGTCAATGGAAACTACAGATGCAAATGGAGATTTAAACACTGTATTCTCGAATGCCTATAATGCTATTAATAGAGCAAACGTTGCAGTGGAAGGTATTGAACAATCCCCTCTATCTGGCGATCCTGAAATGAAGCAGTTGTTAGGAGAAGCTAAAGCACTACGCGCATTGTGGTATTATTGGCTTGTAAACTATTGGGGAGATATTCCTTTCTCATTAAAGCCAACCCGGGGTGGAGATCCATCAAAACTTTTGCTGCCTCGTACAGGACGCGATACGATTTTAAGTACTCTAATTCAAGATCTTATAAGCGTGGAACCAGGGATGAAACCGGCTTCCAAGGTAACCTACGGTGTGGAGAGAATTAACCGTGAGTTTGTGCAGGGACTTATTGCCAGAATCGCATTATGTAGAGGGGGTTATTGGTTGTATCCTGATATGACGATGCGCCGAAAAGATGATTATAAAGAGTATTATCAAATAGCCAGAGATTATGCACATAAAGTTGTTTACGATTGGGGGCGCAGTTTAAATCCTTCCTTTGCTGCAGTTTTTGATAATGAAAGCAAATGGGTTGTAGATAGCAAATCCGATATTTTGTATGAAGTGGCATTTCAACCAGGTTTTGGAGATGTGGGCTGGAATATAGGTATGGCTGTGGATGCGGGAACTCATCAGTATGGTTCCGGATCCAGTTATAAACCATTAACTGCCTCTTATGCTTACAGCTTTGATACCTCAGATACCCGTTTTATGAAAACGGTAGCCTATTACAAATATGATGCAACGCTTACACAAGCCCCCGTTAGTGTAAACGGGTTAGGAATAGGAAATTGGAACAGGCTTTTAATGCCTACTCCATCTGGCCCGACCTCTGCAAAAGGTACCGGAATCAACTGGCCGATAATGCGACTGTCTGACGTGATGCTAATGTTAGCAGAAGCCGAAAATGAGCTAAATGGAGGCCCTACCGGAGAAGCAATAACAATGTTGAAAACAGTGCGTAAAAGAGCGTTTAACAGTGCGGACTGGACAGAAAAAGTGGAGATTTATGTAACAAATGTCGCAACAAGCAAAGATGCTTTTTTTGATGCATTAGTCAACGAAAGAGCCTGGGAGCTGGGCGGTGAATGTATCCGTCATTATGACCTTATTCGCTGGAATCTGTTTGGTAAAAAAATAGCAGAAACTAGGCAGAAACTTATAGCTATGGGTGAAAATACCTTTAATGGTGCAGGGCCTTATGATTACCTGCCCGACTACCTCTATTACAGAGTAAAAGGCGATAAAACCATTGAATGGTATGGTGGCATCTTCAGAAGAGTAGCAGTAGCACCCCCCTTAAAAGATAGTCCTAATAAGGGAGATAATCCAAATGGCTATATTCGAGTAAGCTGGATGCGCTCGTTGTACAATGGAACTACAATGGGACCGGCCGACTATATTCTTAGATCATGGAGAGGATATAAAGATGATACCGGCAATACTCCCGCACCCTATATCCTTCCACTGCATAGTTCGGTTATTAGCAGCAGCATGGGAACTTTAAGAAATGAAGGGTATAATTTTTAACGCTGCAAGAATGGTTGTAAGGTCTTGTTTTGTGAAAAATGTGTAGCAGGCAGGAAGGTTTGTTTCAGATTGCATCGAACCAAAACCAATAAAAAAAGGAACATGAAAAATATAAAATATATAAATTATTTAATTTTAGCTCTGGGTTGTACCGTATTACTTGCCAGTTCTTGTAAGAAAAAATGGGAAGCCGAGCTCGGTGGAGAAGCGCCTCGGCTTTTCAGGCCCGTTCTGAAATCGTTGGATGTGCCTCTTGGCAACTATATAGATATTGCCTGGCAAAAAAGTAAGGAAACCAACAAGTACAGAGTAGATTTAAGTGTTGACTCTTTTCAAACTATCTCTAATACTGTAGAGGTTATTGACACGACTTTTGCATCTATTCAAGATCTTTTATGGGAACAGCTTTATCAGATAAGGGTAACAGCCTTGCATCCTGCCGATCCGGCAAGGGACTCCCGCCCAGCTGATTTCGGACAATTAAAAACACCTCGTTTCCCAACAATTGTAGAGAGTCCCGGATCTGCAGACGTGGGATGGACAAATATATTATTCAAATGGAGAAACGAAGGCAATCCGGTAACTACTGTAAAAGTGATTAATCCAGAAACAAATGCTATCGTCTCAACCATATCATTGTCATCGTCTGATATTGCAAATGCCTATTTATTGATCGGGGGGTTGCAGGCAGCTACTTCGTATCGGGTTGAACTTTATAGTGGATCTAAGTTCCGGGGAGCAAACACCTATACAACAAAAGAATTGATTTCTGGAGTAATTGTTGATTTACAGGATGTAGATCCAGCTACAGTAAACCTGCCTTCAATTGTGGATACAATTGGAGCAGGTGGTACTATTATCCTTAAACGAGGAGCAACCTATGAGATAGGAACTGCTTTGAACTTCTCCAAAACATTGACTATAATGAGTGGTATTGACCCATTGGTACCTGATAAAGCAAAGTTAGGCGTAGTGGGTATTAGCAACTTCGGTATAACGGCAAACTCAAATATAGCAAAACTGGCTTTTGTAGATCTTGAGTTATATTCTGACAATGCCGCTTCCAAATATCTTTTTAATCCAAGTGGCACCACTGTCAATATTGATGAACTGGTATTCGATGATTGTTTTATTCATGATCTGAGAGGTGTTGCTCGTTTTAGAGGAGCCATTGTTGTTGGACAATATACAATAGAAAATTCTATCGTATCTAAAATTGGAGGATATGCTGTTTCCACAGTAGATGATGCAACAGCTGTAGTGAACAACTTTACTCTAAATAATTCCACGCTGAACAATGTAGAGAAGTTTGTGGTAAGTAAGAATAATTCATCGGGGAAAGTAGTAATCAGTAATAGCACTTTGTATGCAACAGTATTGGCCGGCAGTTATCTTGTAGATTACAATGGTACCAGTCTCTATCCAAAGGGAGGTATTGAATTTAACAATATTATTTTGGGAAGGGCTAAAGGATCCAATGCAAATCCTCCCGCATATGATATTTATGGTTTCAGGGTTAATGCTGCCACTATTGTTACCTCTTCAAATAACTTTACAACGTCTGACTTTGTATGGAAATCAAGTTCCTCTGTTATCACTCCATCGGCTTCTGTATATGCAAAAACCAGTGCCGACATATTCACAAGTCCTGACACAGGAGACTTCCTTATTAAAGACAGAGGATTCCCCGGAAAAGAAACCGCAGGTGATCCACGTTGGAGACCTTAAAAATTAGATTTGATAAATAGGGTTGGTTAGATTTCGCAGATTGCATGGGTCAGTTCAATAATATTGGTAGATTCGCACTATGTTTTAAATGACTTCGTTCATGTTCACTATTTCAGCTAAATACACTGTGTTACTTTTTGTAATGGCGTCTCTTGCATTTATGGGTTCTTGTAAAAAAAAGGATGGGCCAATAAGCGGGTCGGTATCTGAACTTGCCATACCCACAAACTTACAGATAGTAGCAAACTCGAATTCAGCGAAATGTTCCTGGTCGGCTGTCTCCGGAGCTTATGGATATGTTTTAGAGGCATCAAAAGGCTCAGTTTTCTCAACTCCGCTTTTTAAAAGTGATACACTTGCAGGTACAGAATACGATTTGTCGGGTTTAGAAGCAAAAACTGATTATACGGTCAAATTAAGAGCCGTTCACAAAAGCAACCCTGCAGTTGCTTCGAAGAGTTTATATCAGACTTTCAAAACTGCAGAACCAGAGATACCAGAAACAGCACTTGCCTTCCCCGGTGCCGAAGGAGCCGGGAAATTGACAACCGGAGGGCGTGGCGGTAGGGTTCTCAAAGTAACCAACCTGAACGATGCAGGCCCGGGAAGTTTAAGAGCAGCTATTGATCAAACCGGCAAGCGGATTGTTGTGTTTGAGGTATCCGGAAATATTGAGCTAAAGTCGAGATTACAGATCAAGAACGGCGATATTACCATTGCCGGACAAACGGCCCCGGGAGATGGTATCTGTATTCAGAATCATGAAGTAAATATTGCAGCAAATAATGTGATTGTACGTTATATGCGTTTCAGATTAGGAGATACCTACGTGGCCACTATTGAGTCGGATGCATTCTGGGGCAGAGATCTGGAAAATATTATTGTTGATCATTGCTCTGCCAGTTGGTCAATTGATGAAACTGCTTCATTCTATCATAACAAGAATTTCACTATGCAATGGTGTATGATTACAGAAAGCATGAATAAGTCAGGCCATGCCAAAGGAGATCATGGCTATGGAGGTATTTGGGGTGGCACTCCTGCCACATTCCATCATAACCTTATTGCACACCACACCAATCGGAACCCCAGGTTTGATGGAGGCTTAAGATATAGTAATGGTAGTGGTACAGGTATTGGGCAGTTTGGGCCTGATAAGGTAGATTACAGAAATAATGTGATTTACAATTGGAGCGGCAATAGTGCTTATGGCGGAGAGAATGGAGAATACAATATGGTGAACAATTACTATAAGCCCGGACCGGCAACACCATCCAATCGGAACAAAAGAATTATGCAAGTATCCAAAGATAATGCTGCTGCTGCTCCTGTTCCTTCGGTATATGGCGTGGGTTATGGCACATTTTTTATTGCTGGCAATTATGTAGCAGGCAATCCAACGGTAACGGCGAACAACTGGTCTGGAGGTGTGGACTATGACTCCGGAATTACAGAAGCGATGGTGAAGAAAGCAGTTCCATTTGCGAGTGTTGAGATTTTGGCACATACGGCTGAGCAGGCCTACGAAGCTGTACTGAACTATGCAGGAGCGTCTCATAAAAGAGATGCAGTTGATGCAAGAATAGCCAATGAAGTTAGAACAGGGACTGCTACATACAACGGATCCAAATCTGGTTTGCCCGGTATCATAGACACGCAAAAGGACGTTGGCGGCTGGCCAACACTTCAGAGTACACCAGCCTTAAAAGATACCGATGGAGACGGCATGCCGGATGATTGGGAAACAGCGAATAAACTGGATCCTAAAGTGGCTAACGCAAATGGTAGAGATCTTAGCACCGGATACGATAATATTGAAGTCTATATCAATAGCCTGGTGAAGACAATCACGGATAACCAGAAATTATAATTTTGTAACCAGCTGCAGCACTTCTATCAGCAAAATTGCGCTATGCCTGACCTCTGGCAGGTCGCACTCTTCAGCTTCAGAATATAATTCAACTTACAAAACCGAAAGAGACAAAACCTAAAAAGTGAATAATAAATTTTACATACTATCCATCCTGCTGTTCGTCTTCTTTTCCTGTAAGTCGCAACAACAGGTAAAGTCAACAGTTACAGAGGAAGCCCCTCTTGCGTTTCCGGGTGCAGAAGGATTTGGAAAATTCACTACCGGTGGGCGTGGTGGCAAAGTAATCACCGTTACGAATTTAAATGACGATGGAGAGGGAAGCCTGCGTAAAGCTGTAAATTCAAAGAGTCCACGGATCATTGTTTTTTCTGTTTCCGGTACCATTCATCTTCAGTCGAAGTTGAATATAAAGGGCGATGTTACCATTGCCGGACAAACCGCTCCGGGAGGTGGTATTTGTTTGGCTGATTATCCCGTCGCGTTATCAGGAGATAATATCATCATTCGCTTTCTAAGATTTAGAATGGGTGACCGTTATCAAAACAAAGGAAAAGTGGATGGCGCAGGCGCTGATGATGCTTTTGGAGGATCGGGAAGAAAAAATATCATTATTGATCACTGCAGCATGAGTTGGAGCACCGATGAGGTGTGCTCCATTTATAAAGGCGATAGTACCACACTTCAATGGAACATTATCAGCGAGCCATTGAACTACTCCTATCATTTCGAAAAAGGAGATAAAGATTTTGAGAATCATGGCTATGGCGGCATCTGGGGAGGATCTCATTTCAGCGCTCATCATAATTTGATAGCGCATTGCAATAGCCGCACCCCCCGTTTCAACGGAGTGAGATTGGGCGAAACGGTTGAGCTTGCTGATTTTCGGAACAATGTAATTTACAACTGGGGGCACAACAACGTGTATGGTGGAGAAAACGGCCGTTACAACATTGTGAACAATTATTACAAGTATGGCCCCGAGACGAAGAAAGCGGTCAAATACCGGATCGTGAATCCTACAAAAAGCAATTCGATAGAAGATCCCTATGGAATATTTTATGTTACCGGAAACTTTGTAGATGGTGCCACTGATATTACTGTTGACAATAAATTAGGTGTTCATCTGGACAAAGGGGCCACTGAAATGGACAAGCGGAAAGCTCTTGCTGACAAGGCTTTTGAAACAATGCCCATCCACCTGCAGACCGCGGAAGAGGCATACAGGGATGTGCTGAAATTTGCAGGAGCACTACTTCCCGTTAGAGATACACTGGATGAAAGAATCGTGAAGGATGTTAGCAACAGAACAGGACGACTTATTGATGTACAAGGCGGATATTCGCATGGAACAGAATATGAAAAAACGGTCCATGCCTGGCCCTATTTAAAACAAAGTGAACCGCCGTTGGATACAGACAAAGATGGCATGCCCGATGATTGGGAATTGAAGAACAAGCTCAACCCAAATGATGCTAAAGACGCGGCCTCCTTCACACTTCACAAAAACTATTCGAATATAGAAGTATATATAAACAGTTTGGTAAAGTTTTAAACTATGAAGTCTTTCTTTTTTTTACTCCCAGTTGTAATGCTTTTTGCTTTTGTTTCATTAAACAATAAGAAAACAAAGATTTTTCTGGCCGGTGATTCTACCTGTGCCATCAAAGAGGCGAAAGCCTTTCCTGAAACCGGATGGGGTATGCCCTTTGTCTATTTTTGGGATAGTACGGTGCAGGTGATCAATCTTGCAAAAAACGGTAGAAGTACCAAATCCTTTATCAATGAAGGACTTTGGAAAAAAATTACGGATGAAGCATCAGAAGGCGATTATGTTTTTATACAGTTTGGACATAATGATGAAGTACCTACCAAAAAGAATGCTACTACCGAAGTGGAATTCAAAGGCAATCTGGTTCGCTTTGTAACGGAAGCCAGAGCAAAGAAAGCAACCCCAGTTTTATTAACTCCTGTTGCCCGCAGAAAGTTTGACAGCACCATTGGTAAGGTGGTTGGAACTCACGATGTGTATGCTCAAATTGTAAGGGATGTGGCAAAAGAACAAAAAACAGCCATGATTGATTTGGACAAACAGGCACAAGCCTTGTATCAGCAGATGGGTGTGGAATATTCAAAGCTATTGTTCCTGCATCTCCAACCCGGAGAACACCCTAACTACCCTAAAGGGAAAACGGACGATACACATTTTGGCGAATTAGGCGCAAGGCTAATAGCGCAAATAGTTCTAAAAGGGGTTAAAGAACAGTTGCCTCAGTTGGCTGCAAAGGTTGTAAACGCTTCTGTAAAATAGTGTCAATGTTAAAAAGCTTATTCATCTTATCACTGTGGGTATGCATACCATTTGTGTGCTGCTTTTCTCAGATCAAGGAAGGGCTCACAGGTATTCCTGATACTTCATACACCACTGCAATTACCTTTGCAAAAGAAAAGAAGTACCACCCCGAAATTCAGATGCCGGTAGTACCTGCATCAAAAGATGTATTGAAGAGCGAGAACTTAACCTATCGTCAAATTGGGAAAAGAAAGCTTTTGTTAGATGCATTCTATCCCAGAAAGGGAAAAGGGAATGGCATTACCATCATCATTATTCACGGAGGTGGATGGCGTTCGGGCAATCGCACCCAGCATCACCAGTTGGCGCAAGCATTGGCTGCCAAAGGTTATGCTTGTTTTACACCGGAGTATCGGCTTTCTACAGAAGCTTACTATCCGGCAGCAGTTTATGATAGTAAGGAAGCCATAAAATGGTTGAAACGGAATGCCGGAAAATTTGGAGCCGATTCTTCAAAATTTGTTGTAGCCGGATTTTCTGCCGGAGGGCAATTGGCGGCACTCGTGGGCTGCACGGGTGATATGCCTGCATTTGAAAACTATGATGATAAAGATGGCATCAGCACAAAGGTTCAAGCCATCATTGATATTGATGGAACACTGTCTTTTGTACATCCTGAAAGTAGCGAGCAGAAAGAACCGGAGAAGGTAGGTGCATCTGCATACTGGCTGGGATATACACCTAAGGATAATCCTGTGCTATGGGCTTCGGCATCTCCCTTGAGCTATGCAAGGTTTAGCCCGCCTATTTTGTTCCTCAATAGTTCGGTTGATAGGATGCATGCTGGTCGGGATGACTATATGAAGATCTTAAATCAGCGAGGGGTATATAGTGAAGTACATACTTTTGATAAGAGCCCTCACGCTTTTTGTTTGTTTGAGCCCTGGTTTACGCAGACGGTAGCGCTAATGGATAACTTCCTGAAAAAAGTATTTCAAAAATGATGCGAATAAAATTAATATTGGCGGGGTTAGCTGCCTTTGGTTGTATGGTATCAGCAGCGCAACAGCCGGTACCGGTGAAGCCCCGGCTGCTGATCAGTACAGATATTGGTGGTACCGATCCTGACGATAATCAATCCATTGCTCATTACTTAATGTATGCCAACCGGTTTCATACCGAAGGATTAATTTCTTCTCCGTCTTATGGCGAAGGTAGTAAGAAAGAGTTGCTTCGGATGATTGATTTGTATGCAAAAGACTTGCCTAAGTTGCAAAAACATGAGAAGGGCTTTCCTTCTCCTGAAGCTTTAAAGGCAATTTGCAAACAGGGTAGAAAGGGGGCTGCTCCTTTTAAGGGTTATACAACGGCTACTGAAGGATCGGACTGGATTATTCGCTGTGCAAGAAAGAAGAGCAAACAGCCTTTGTGGGTATTGGTTTGGGGTGGTTTGGAAGACCTGGCGCAGGCCTTACACGATGCACCTGACATTCAAAAGAATATTAAAGTGTATTGGATTGGCGGACCAAATAAAAAATGGAGTGCTAATAGCTATGCATACATTGCGGAGCATTTTCCCGCACTTTGGTTTATTGAAGTGAATGCTTCTTATTATGGATTTTTTTCCAATAGCAATGAACTGGATAGTGTGAATCCAACAGATTATTACGAAAGATATATTAAAGCTTCAGGCCATTTGGGAAAGGATTTTATAAACTATTATAAGGGTGAAGTGAAAATGGGAGACACGCCTTCGCTGTTGTATTTGATGGATGGTAATCCCAACAATCCAATGCGTGAAAGCTGGGGCGGTAGTTTTACGAATTTCAAACATAGTCCTCATGTGGTTTACAATAGGCCAACAACTATTAAGGACACGGTTGCTTTTTGTACCGTTGTTGAGTTTCGTTTAACCGGGCCTGAAATTTCAATCCCTGCTGATTCTGCTTGCTTCTGGATGGAGACACTACATAAAAAGGACACGCAAAACTGGGCCGGGTATTATTTAGGTGATGGTCGATATGCTTTGAAGTATGCACCCAAGCAGGCCGAAACAGTAGGCTATAAGTTCACCTCTGCCATACCCGGTTTCCCTGTTGCAGACGGAAAGCTGGTGGTAACCAATTTATGGCCTGGGAAAACGAACGCTACCGATTATAAGTTAGGAGATCATTGGTACACCGATAAGCCGGAGCCCGAATGGTACGATGGCAAAATTCAGGGAGGTAAAACCATCTCTAAATGGAGAAAAGATATTTTGATGGATTGGGCTAAACGATGGGCATGGCTGCAATAAAGTTTGAAAGAAAATTAAAATGCAAGATTAAAATTTTACGAATGAAATACATTGACCATAAAATGAAGGGGGCAATCCCAATTGTCGCACAAAACGATTATCCTATTAATCGTCATTCCGAACGAAGGGAGGAATCTTTCCCAATATTCAGGAGATGCCTCCCTGCAGTCGGCATGACAATCGCAACATTTTGGAATACACCTAAAATGAAAGATAATAGTAGTACAGCAGCACAAGAGTGCGACCTGCCAGAGGTCAGGCATAGCGCAATTTCTCTCAATAGTAGCACTGTCGCCGGGTTCATAATAATGGCAATGCTCCTGATGATGACAAACCTCCTGAAGGCTCAAACCTCGAATCCTCAGAAATATAAATACACCTTTACCGTTGCTAAAGATGGGAGTGGGGAGTTTAAATATATTCAGGAAGCCATTGATGCCATGCGTGTTTATCCGCTGGCTCCAATTACTTTGTACATCAAGAATGGCGTGTATAATGAAAAGATAGAACTGCCGGCCAACAATACCGATGTTACTTTTATTGGGCAGAACATTGACAGCACCATTATTGTTTTTAATGATTATTCTGGCAGAGGGAAGCTGACGACTTTTAATTCTTATACGGCAAAGATTTCGGGCAATCGTTTTAAAGCACAGAACATTACTTTCTCCAACAATGCCGGCCGCGTGGGACAGGCGGTGGCATTGTACGTAGATGCCGATAAAGCGTTGTTTATAAATTGTAAGTTTTTGGGTGATCAGGATACGATTTTTGCTGCGGGTGAAACCTCTCGCCAGTTGTTTGTGAATTGTTATATCGAAGGCACTACTGATTTTATTTTTGGTCCTGCTACGGCTGTGTTTCAAAATTGTATTATTAAAGAAAAATCCAACTCCTACATCACGGCAGCCAGTACAACGCCAGGTAAAAAGTTTGGATATGTATTCTTTGATTGTAAAATTGAGGTAGCGGATGAAGCAAAGAAGGTTTATCTGGGGCGTCCCTGGAGAGCCCATGCCAAAACTGCTTTTATTCGTTGCTATATGCCAAAGGAAATTGTTGCTGAAGGCTGGAACAACTGGGGAAATGCGGAAAACGAGAAGACTGTATTATACGCTGAGTATAATAGCTCAGGCCCCGGAGCAAACCCTTCCGGGCGGGTGAAATGGACTAAACAACTTACAGATAAGGAAGCTTCGGCTTATACTTTGGAGAATATTTTTTCCTCGGGTAATCCGGATTTGCCGGGCGAAAAAGATTGGTACAAACAAACATCATTAAACTCATTTTTATGGCCGGGGAAAAATTGATCCTATATTTTTTTAGTCTTCAAAAAATAAGAAGGATTCATCTAAACAAGAACCAGGTTCAAATTGTGAGCCTGCAAAGTTTCATTTCTCTTTCTTTGGTTTTCCTCTTTCTCGCATTGACACCTCTTGTTTGTCAATCACAGGTCAACAGTATTTCAGTTTGGCCCAAAAACCGAAAGCCTAATTTTAACGGCCAAAAGGTTACTGATTCTATTTTTAAAGATTGGATATTCGTAGTTTCCGATCCTAAATTACACTATTTCCCGCCACCAAAAGAACGAAACACAGGCACTGCCGTGTTGCTGTGTCCGGGAGGGGGTTATTTAAGACTCCCTAACATGAAAGAACCCTATAAACTCGCAAAATGGTTCAATGAGCAGGGGATTCATGCATTTGTACTCATCAGTCGTCTGCCGCATCAAGCCGATCTGACCAACCGATCAGAAGCGCCTTTGCAGGATGCTCAGCGAGCGGTCAAAATTATTCGTGCAAATGCAGTTTCCTGGAGCATCAATCCTAAAAAAGTCGGCGTCATGGGCACTTCTGCAGGTGGGCATGTAGCCAGCATACTGGGCACCAGACGAGATGACGTTTCGCTCATTCATGATGCATTGGATTCTGTTGATTTCAGACCGGATTTTATGGTACTGTTGTCTCCGGTTATCACAATGGGTCCCTATACTCATTCGGGCAGTCGGGAAAACTTATTAGGTGCCGATACCGCTTCTCCCGAAAAAATACTTGCTTATTCAAACGAAACACATGTAAGCCAGTGGACGCCCCCCACCTTGTTAATCCACGCATTTGACGATCGGGCCGTTCCCGCACAAAACAGCCTGATGTTTTTTAAGGCGCTGCTTGAAAACAAAGTCCGCTCGGGGTTGCATATTTTCCCGCAGGGCGCACATAGTATTGGGGTAGACGATCAACCCGGATCAACAAGGCTATGGACAACCATACTAACAGCATGGTTGACTGAAACGGGCTTCTACAACAATAAATAAAACAAAAAACAAAAATGACACAAATAAATTCGATCAAACTTCGCTATTTACCTGCTGCCAACCTCCTCTACCGGAGCTTATTGGCACTCCTGTTCGTGTTAGTTGCCTTATCAGGTTTTACACAACCCTTCCACCCTCTTTGGCCAGAGGGCAAAAAACCAAATTATAATGGTAAAGTGGTAACTGATACGGTTTACAATGATCGCATCTGGGCGGTGGGCACGCCCGGTTTTTTCAGTTTTTTAGTACCCAAAGAAGAAAACAAAGGGGCTGCTGTTTTAATTTGTCCAGGAGGAGGCTATGCCCGTTTGTCTTACCTTTATAACGGATATAATTTAGCAAAGTGGCTGAACACACAGGGCGTTAATGCATTCGTTTTACTATACAGACTTCCGCATCAAAAAGATTTGATCCACCGGGGCGAGGCGCCTCTTCAGGATGCACAGCGAGCAATGAAAATAATCCGATCCCATGCGGATCAATGGAATATTAATCCCCAAAAAATTGGCGTGCTGGGATCTTCAGCTGGCGGTCATGTAGCGGGAATGCTGGGCACCAGAAATGATGACGTTTCGATCATAAAAGATGGTATAGATCACTATCCTTTTCGACCCGATTTTATGGCACTTATTTCTCCGGTAGTAACGATGGGCAAATATGCTCATCCGGGCAGTAGAATCCATTTGTTAGGAGCAGATACCTCGTCGCAAAAAATGACAGAAAAGTATTCCAACGAAAAGCAGGTGACCGCAAATACACCTCCAACATTTATAGTTCATGCCTATAACGATAAAACCGTTTCGGTACAAAACAGCCTCATGCTGAATCAGGCACTGATTGATTCGGGCGTCAACACCAGTTTGCACGTTTTTCCACAAGGACAGCACGGTCTCAACCTAATCAACAACCCGGGCTCGGCCGACTTGTGGTATGATTTGCTGCGCAAATGGTTAGTAGAAATGAACTTTAACGAACTCTCAATAAAAAGCAAATAAGCATGAAACAACCAGCCTTTTACTATCCTTTTTCCCTTCTGGTATTGATTGCAGTGTGCGCCTGTACAAAAGCGCAGACATCGGTTCTCAACTCGCCACAATACGATTTTATTGTTGCCAAAGACGGAAGCGGAGATTTTCAAACAGTGCAGGCGGCCATCAATGCCATGCCGGATTTAAGAAAGAACCCAACAATAATTTATATAAAAAATGGCACCTATAAAGAAAAGCTTTTATTGCCTGCAACCAAACAAAATGTAAAATTTGTTGGACAGCATTTGGATAGTGTAATTCTTACTTACGATGATTACGCCAGCAAAAAGAATATTTTTGGTGAAGAGATCGGCACAAGTGGTAGTGCTTCGTTTTTCATTTATGGTGATAACTTTACTGCTCAAAACATCAGTTTTGAAAACAGTGCCGGACCCATTGGGCAAGCCGTAGCCGTTCGGGTAGCATCGGATCGAGTAAGGTTTATTAACTGTAAATTTTTGGGTTTTCAGGACACAATCTATACCTATGGCTACGGAGCTGCATCACGCCAGTATTATAAAGACTGCTATATAGAAGGTACCACCGATTTTATATTTGGATCTTCAACCGCTGTGTTCGACGGGTGTATTTTATTCGGGAAAACCGGAGGACAGTTTTTTACCGCCGCCAGCACTCCGGATACTTCGCGTTTTGGTTACGTGTTTTTGAAATGTACTGTTAAATGCGATCCTAACACATCCTATTATTTGGGAAGGCCCTGGCGCCCCTATGCCAAAACTGTTTTTTTGTATTGCAATTTAGGATCCCAGATAAAGCCAGAGGGCTGGCACAACTGGGGCAAGCCAGAAGCAGAGTCCACTACATTTTACGGGGAGTATAAAAACCTTGGTGTTGGCGCAGCTCTGTTAAAACGAGTTTCCTGGAGTCATCAACTTTCAGATGAACAGGCAACCCAATATTCAATTAAAAATATTTTCCGGGGTTGGGATGTAGAACAACCCTAACACATGTGAAATACAGTACTTAAAATTACGATTATGATAATCAACCAAATAAAAACTTCATATTGGATCTTTCTCTTAAGTCTGATCTTTTTGGCTCAAGATCCTTTGAACAGTCAATCGCAGATGTTCCCAAAGCCCTACGTTTCCCAGGTATGGGTAGCTGATATCGGAGACGGCACTTACAAAAACCCTGTGCTCAACGCAGACTATTCCGATCCTGACGCGATAAGGGTGAATGATGATTTTTACATGATTGCCTCCAGCTTTGATCAGGTACCCGGCCTCCCAATTCTTCATTCAAAGGATCTGGTCAACTGGTCTCTTATTGGTCATGCACTCAAACGCCAACCTCCTTTTGAAGTTTTCGATAAAACACAACACGGTAATGGTGTGTGGGCACCCGCCATCCGGCATTATAACAATGAATTTTACATCTACTACCCTGACCCCGATTTTGGCATTTACCTTACCAAAGCAAAAAAAATAACAGGTCCCTGGTCGGCTCCGCAATTAGTATTGGCCGGAGCAGGCCTGATTGACCCCTGTCCCCTATGGGATGATGATGGTAGGGTTTATTTGGCTTATGCCTATGCTGGCAGCCGGGCAGAAATTAAAAGTATTTTGGTAATACGCGAATTCAATCGGGAGGGCACAAAACCCCTCAGCGATCCGGTATTGGTTTTCGATGGCCATGAAAAAGACCCAACGGTTGAAGGTCCGAAACTTTACAAACGTAACGGGTATTATTACATTTTTGCACCAGCCGGTGGAGTAGCTACCGGATGGCAGTTAGTGTTGCGAAGTAAAAATATTTACGGCCCTTACGACAGAAAAGTAGTGATGGCGCAGGGGAATAGCCCGGTAAATGGGCCGCACCAGGGCGCCTGGGTAAATACCCCCAAAGGGCAGGATTGGTTTCTGCACTTTCAGGATAAAGAGGCTATCGGCCGTGTGGTACATTTGCAGCCAATGAAATGGGTAAACGACTGGCCGGTTATAGGCGCTGATGCCGATGGTGATGGAACCGGCGAACCTGTTTTGCGCTATAAAAAACCTGACCTGGGAAAGAACTATCCCATTCAGACCCCCATAGAGTCCGACGAATTTGATAACCCTTTTTTAGGATTACAATGGCAATGGCAAGCCAACCCCCAGGAAACTTGGAGTTTTATGCAACCGAGCCAGGGCGTACTCAAAATGGTTGCGAAACCTATCCCCGAAAACGCCAGAAATTTGTGGGATGTACCCAATGTGTTGCTTCAAAAATTTCCCACCGATGAATTTACCGTTACAACAAAAATTAAATTTACCCAAGCTGTAAAACCAACAGGTGAAAAAATGGGCCTCACAACTATGGCCCTGAGTTATGGCAACATAGCAGTAAAAACAAAAAAAGACGGGCAATACATTGTGTTTACAACCTGCGAAGATGCCGACAAAGGGTCTAAAGAAATCGAAAAGGAAATTGTAAAACTCAACCAGCGCAACGTCTATTTCAGGATGCAATTCTCAAAAGATACAACTTATAAATTTAGCTACAGTCTTGATGGCTCCCATTTCAACACTGTGGGCGGTATGAAAGCAGTACCTGGTAAATGGATTGGAATTAAAATGGGGCTTTTTGCCACCAGCGAAAGCCCAATCAATGATTCGGGTTATATGGAAGTGGATTGGTTCCGCGTAACAAAGTGATCGTAAAAGAAAAACAGCAAAAAATAAGATCGTTTTGGGCAGTGTGCCAGAACCCTTCCTCTGCGATCCTCGAAATAACCGCGAATTTTATTAATTCGTATCTTTAGGGGTTGATACCCTTTTCAAGTTTTATGACGCAGCAACACAATAGCACCCAACAGAATAACCCCATCCACAAAGTATTTTTAAATGAGATCCTTGTGGACTGCGAGCCCATTTTTATCAAAAAAGGAGAATATGTACTTCGCCGGGGCGACCAGCATCGGCAATCCTATTATGTGCAAAAAGGTCTGCTTCGATATTATTCTATTGATGACAAAGGCAAGGAACATATATTGCAGTTTGCACCTGAAGGTTGGTTTGTTAGCGACAGACAGAGCGCCTGCCTAAACATAGATGCAGATTTTTTTATTGACGCGTTGGAAGATACAGAAGCGCTGTTGGTGAAAGAGTCCTTCATCGTAAAAAAAGCAAAAGAAAATCCGGCATTTTTAGAACTGAACCTTCAGTTACTTCAGAACCATATCCGGCAATTGCAAAACCGGATCAACCAGTTATTAAGTTATACAGCGGAAGAACGCTACCTTGATTTTGTAAATACCTATCCTAATTTTATGTTGCGGGTGCCCCAGTGGATGGTAGCCTCTTATCTGGGCATCACCCCTGAAAGCCTAAGCCGTGTAAGAAAAGAGTTGGCCGAAAAAAGTCAACGGGCTAAAGGCTAAAAACAAGCCGATTCCCGGTAGTGAAAAACAAAATCAAGAGGGGAAGCATTGTTTAAAGGGGAGGATTTTCGGCTCTCAATGCTTCATATTAAACTAAATTTGCCAGATGCCGCAGCCAGTAGAACCAGTTAATCCGATTAAGAAATTTTTACCTGCTATCCTCGCCATTTCTATCTTCATGCAAATGCTGGATTCTACCATCCTCAACACCTCCCTGCCTGCTATTGCCAGCGACTTAAAAGAGTCTCCCATAAATATGCAAAATGCCATAGTAGCTTATGTGCTCACTTTAGCATTGTTTATGCCTGTAAGTGGTTTTTTGGCAGACAAATTTGGTACCAAAAAAGTATTTATTTTCTCGTTGGTTCTGTTCAGTATCGGTTCCTTGTTTTGTGCCGTTTCCCAAACGCTTACGCAACTTGTATTCTCTCGGGTTGTACAAGGCGTGGGAGGGTCATTAATGACACCGGTAGGTCGTTTGGCTCTGATAAGAACGTATGATAAAGATGAACTGTTGGTTGCTATGAATTACGCAATTATACCGGCTTTAATTGGGCCGGTATTAGGACCCTTAATTGGAGGATATTTGGTTGTTTATCTCTCCTGGCACTGGATTTTCTTAATCAATATTCCTATTGGTATTGTTGGCATTATTTTGGGATGGAAATACATGCCTGACTATAAAAACAAAGACAGCTTTTTTGACTTAAAAGGATTTTTAATCTTTGCATCCGCCTCCATCCTGCTTTCAGTGTCATTAGAAGTATTGGGCAATGAAAAACATGTTACACCGGTATTATTAGTTTTGATTTTAAGTTTTTTACTGCTCTATTTTTATTATCGGCATGCAAAAAAGACCGAAAATCCAATTTTCCCGCTATCCCTCTTTTTGGTTAGAACCTTTCGTATCGGTATCCTTGGCAACCTTATTACAAGAATCGGGATCAGTTCCGTGCCCTTGCTGATCCCCCTACTGATTCAGGTTGCCTACGGAAAAAGTGCTGTGATATCTGGTTGGATTGTAGCACCCATGGCAATAACGGCCATGTTTGGAAAAGGAGCCGTAATAAAAATCCTAAACCGAATCGGTTATAAGAATACACTGAGACTTAACACAACCATCATTGGTGCGTTAATTATGTGTTTTGCTATACCAGGGGTAAACACATCTATCTACTGGTTCGTTCCCATTGTGGCCGTACTTGGGTTTTTCAACTCCATACAGTTTACAGCAATGAACACGCTTGCCATTGCAGATCTACGTGAAAAACAAACCAGCAGTGGCAATTCACTACTTTCGGTCAATCAACAATTAGCCATTGGCTTTGGCATTGCTTTTGGCTTATTGGTTCTCAAAATTTTTGAAGCACAAACCCAGTTGATCCAGGGTGAAATCCATTATGCCTTTCGATACACATTTATGGTAGTGGGGCTGCTTACAATTTTTTCTGGCTTTGTTTTTCGCAGACTCCATACTACTGATGGCAACAACTTGAAAACCCATTAGTACTCTTTCTTTCTGTCTCTTCACAAAAAACGTTTACCGGCCTGCATAATTCTTGCAAAACGGGTCGCAACCTGTCTTTTTTCTTATCCTGGATCAATGCAAAGACTAGTAGCAACAAGTACCTTTGCATAAAGAAAAAGGAGAAAACGTAATGAAACCATTAAAAATAGTTGCTGTAACAAACAGTAAAACGGATTCGGACAAACTGAACAAGGCAATTGACAGTTTTAAAGACCTAACCATTAGCATAGAAACCGACATCGAAAAAGTTGTCGATTTCATGCATCTCAAAGACTTTGACCTGGTGATTTTGGATAAATCTTTACCAGAACACCATTTTAATAAAATCAACCGCTTAGCACAACTGATTCATCCCGATGCGGTAAGGGTTCAGTTGAACTTTGATGATGATGAATTTATTCGATATAAAATGGCCGAACTAATGCAACAGTGGGCTGAAGCCCAATCAGAGAGTAGTACGAATTATATAGATGGAATGAGTGCGTTGCATTAACAGGTTCTTTTCGAAGCCG
>JBDHYK010000004.1:0-36485 GCA_039811305.1 Niabella sp. | reverse complement strand
TTTTCGGCTACATTATTTCCGATGGCAGAAATAACACCCAGACCTGCTATATATACTTTTGTGCTCAAAAATCAGACTTATGCGGGTTGATGGTCTAAAATAAAATCGGCCATTGTACTCACCGATCTAAAAACCTCCTGCCCCTGTTCGGCATTGTTCAGTTTAATATGGTATTCTTGTTGTAACAACACAATTAACTCCAGCGCATCAATGGAGTCTAAACCCAATCCTTCTACGAAAAGTGGGTCATTGTCACCAATATCGTTCGGGCTTTTATTATCAAGTTTGAGTTGTTTAATAATTTGCTCTTTCAATTGTTGCATTAATTCCTGCTTAGTCATGATCTTTCTTGTTTCTGTTTAAAAATTTTAGGTCTTGGGAGTTTCTTCCAATGGTCTAAGGAGCCTTGTCATAACGCCCTGATCTTCAATATAGTAAAAATTATCTGTTCATTTTAAACCGTTTGGTTATACATCCTGTCCATTTCGGACGGTACAAATTTAAGGCCTTTTTGGGTTTCATTGCTTTCTACTAAAAACAGGCACACATCAAAAGAATCGCCAACTGCCTCAATCCAACCGCAAATACAGGCTTTTGTATTTTTATGTTGTACCAGTTCATTTACATAAAAATGCAACCATTCGGCATTAAATGACTCGTTGATAAAGAACGCATTCTCTCCTTTGAACTGATATCGTATGCTGATTTCGCCGATAACGATATTCGGTAGTGTATATACAAAAAGAGCGGGACTGGGGAAGGTTTTTGCTGTTTCAAAATAGCTAATATCTGCCTGAATACTTGCATTTCGGTTACAAAGCACAATACCCACTTCTTCAGGTTGATAGTTGTCTGTGATATGGCTCTCTTTTAACAGTACATCCGTTGCCAGTATTCCCAGTTTACCCAAGGCATCCATTTTGTAAAACTTGGGATAGTTCATTTTTAGTCCTTCTTCATAGGCTCGAAGCAAAAAATTGTTGCCCAAACCTTCATCCTGAAAAACGATTTCTCCATTCCGCAATATGCTATTATTGCGTATGATAACAGTAGAAGCTATGTGAACAGTACCCATTACAAATTTTTCGATAGGGTTTCCGGATGGGATCCGGTGAGAAGCAATTGGTTTTCAATGATCAAACCGATTATTTTTTATATTCGATACTATCTCTAAGGGTAATATTTTTTGCCAGCTTGGCTAATGCCGTGTCGTGATCTTTTACGTAAGGATTTTCTGTATCCCACACATAGCCTGCTAATACAGAACAGATCATCCTTTTTATTTCCGGATCCTGATCTTTGGCAAAAAAGATGGTTTGCAGCGTACCATCGTACCATGCCAGCACATAACTGCGAAATGTTTCAACTCCCTGTGCCATTACTGCGGTGTATTCTTTTTCCCAGTCCACGGGTTCTCCTTGTAAGTGTCTGACTACCAAATGGGCGGCCACCTGGCTGCTAACAGCGGCAAGGGTTACGCCAGATGAAAACACGGGATCTAAAAACTCAGTTACATTGCCGGTAAGCACAAACCCGTTTCCATAAAATTTTTCGGTAGTAATACTCCAGGACTGTAACACTTTAGGGTCAAAAACAAAATCAACGTCTTTCATTCTCTCCGCAATCCAGGGCTCAGTTGCTATGGCTGCACGAAGTTGCTCTTCTCCACTACCTTCAAATTTTTCAAAAAACTCTGGGCTCGAAACAAAACCCATAGATGTTACACCGTCTGAAAAGGGTATAATCCAAACCCATACTTGTTGCTCGTGTACCACAATGGTGATGCGGTCGGGTTCTTTGTCCATAAACCGGTTTACGTCTTTCAGGTGCGTAAATAAAGCTTTCCGGGGTGGCAGCGACGAAGGTCGGTCTAATCCAAACAACCGGGGTATCACGCGGCCATAACCGCTCCCGTCTATAATAAAACGGGCTTCAATCTGCCGCTCAGCACCGTCTTTGTCTTTAACAGTAGTCAGAGAACTGCCATCTTCAAGAAACGATATGGCGGTTACCTCGGTTTCATAGTCTATAGGAACCCCCTGACTAACTAAGGTGTCGGCTAAAATTTGATCGAACTCGGCACGGGGAACCTGCCAGGTCCATTCCCAGCCTTTGGTAAACTGATCGGCAAAATAATAGTCGCACACTACCCCATCGCGTACAAATTTCGCCCCATTTTTTTGCTGAAAGGCTCGGGCTTTAACCGCTTCTAAAAAACCGGCTTCTTCCAAAGCTTCCATACACCTGGGGAGAAGGCTTTCGCCGATAACAAAACGAGGAAATTTTAATTTTTCTACCACCTTCACCTGAAACCCTGCTTTATTTACAATAGATGCGGCGATGGTTCCTGCCGGCCCGGCTCCGATTACCAGTACATCAACTTTTTCTGCCATGATATTTTTTATTTAAATGGTTTGGATATATTTTTTAGAGAGATTCTGCTTTTTTTGATTTCATCTATCACCAGCAACTACGGAGTGCTCAATTATTAAAACAAGTTACAATGGTAAACAAGGGGCTTTCGCCCGCTTTATAATATCAAAAATAGAACTATTGGGGTATTATTTGTTATTTCTGGCTTTATTCGTTTACATTTTTCGTTTTGCACAGAGATTGGACCCCCGATTTTTTTTGTTAATTGTACCTTTCAAACTGAAAATTTCCGAACGATGGCCACCATCACATGATAGTATATCTATTGATTTACAATTTCTTATACATTATAATCGTCTCATTTATTTCAAAATCATGATTGCCGCAGCAAGCTACCAAATAAATTTATAAACTTCCTCCTTTGTAATCTATTCTGTCTCGAATTTTAATGGCAGCTTCCTTTCCAGCCCATTTTTCGCAAAGGTAAAGGCCTAAATCAATGGATGCTGATACACCGCCGGAAGTAATTACGGTGCCATCTTCTACAACACGCTCCTGCACCACATTATTACAATAGGGGCGCAGCGCGTTCAGTTCCAGAAAATGGGTTGTGGCTTTCTTGTGGCGCAAGTAACCGGCAGCACCCAAAATTAATGCACCCGTACACACAGATATTTTATATTTTACCCGCAATGAAGTACGTATCCAGTCCACAAAATCTTCATCAAACTGTAGGCGCCTGGCACCCAATCCTCCGGGAATAATTACGGCATCATACTCTGCTAAGTTGGGTTTGATGCGGTTGGTGACCATGCGTAAGCCATAATTATCCGAAACTTCGTGTTTATATGAGCAAATATCCCAACTCAAATCGGGCATATAGCCTAAGGATTTCAGGCGTGTAATTGGGTCGTACACCCCAATAATATCAAGCCATGTGATGCCGTCAAAAACTATAAATGCTATTTTCATCTGTTATGGTTTTTTAGGTTTTTCTTATCTTGCATTTCAACAAAGTGTGGCTGAGGCCAATTCCATCTATTTGTTCTACAATATCAAATCCAGCACGATCAATACACTTTTTAAATACCCGGCTGTCATACATCTGACTGTTGCCGTTGGCGATGGCGGTAAAATAAATGGATAGTTGCTGGATACAAAATGCGGAGGTTTCAAATCGTTGGGTATCCCAAAATGCCTCCAAAATCAGCACCCATCCCTCTTCATCAATTGCCTGTTTGCATCGTTCTAAAATAGAAACGATTTCATCTTCTGAAAAGCAGTCAAGAAACTGGCTCATCCAAATTGCATCAAACCCTGTGGGAAAGGGGGTGCTCTCGTCCAAAATATTACAAGGGTAGAAAGCAACTTTATCGCTTAGTCCTTGTTCTTTGATCTTCCTTTCAGCCATTTCTGTTTGGCCGGGCAAATCCATAATGGTAACGTGTATATGATCTCCGTGGGTGGCTGAGGCGGAAGCCCATTTCCCTGTATTGCCGCCAATATCTAATACTCTTGTGATGTTTTCTTCATAAATTTGTTTCATCACCTCCGGAAACGCTATATCACTGAAAAAATGGTCATATTCAAACCAACTTTTCTGAATCTGCGGGGGTAAATCTTTTAGACCCTGATAGATTGTTGGCCAATTGCCCAATTCTTTCAGCCCGGCCGGTTTGCCTGTTTCAATAGCTTCCTGAAGGTGAAACATGGCTTTATAACAAACATCCTGCACAAAATTCATATTCACTTTGGTTAGCGGGTCGTGCAATATAAAATAACCGGTTTTTGCAATTGCAAATTTTTCATCTTCGGTATATTTTACTAAGTGCATTCCTAACCCGGCTTCCAATAACACCCGTACTCCATATTCGGACAAACCTACTTTTTCAACTATCTCGTTAAGTGCGATGCCTTCTGATCGGGCATCTTCCAACACCCTGAGAATCCCTTTATCTCTAAGGGCCTTGGCTACCTGAAATACAATGGGCCCATGGGCAATGATCTGTGCTAAGTGCTTTGCCTCAATGGCAGATTTTTGGTCTTGTTTGTAAAAATTTATCATATTGTTGGTTCAAAGTTACAGGTTCGCTATTTCTTGTGTTTGTATTTGAATTGAATTTTAATAATCTTTTTGGTTTCATCTGTTTTTTTTGATCGCTTTCTTCTTTTTGAAGAAGATCTATTATTTTTGAACTTTCTGAATCCCTTTTTGTCAAAACGCGGCTTACAAACTTATACTCCTAAAAATAGTTGCAGCGTTGCACCCACCAAACCCAGATGCCGTTTTTAAAAAGGCTTTTTTTTGCAAAGGTTGCAAGGTACTACAAACCTGAATGGGTTGGGCGGTTCCTGGCGTTGAAAACCCTTTTGTAGGAATAATGATTTCCCTGCGTACCGATTCAAGGCTGATCACCACCTCTAACAAACCGGCGGCGCCCAGGGTATGACCGTAATACCCTTTCAGACTATTTACCGGAACCTGTTGCAGGCCGGCCAGTGCAAATGCCTTGCTTTCCATATCGTCGTTATACATTGTAGCAGTTCCGTGTGCCGATATAAATCCAATATCATTTTTTTCTATTCCTGACTCTTGTAAGGCGCTTTCGATAGCCTGAAACAATTCTGCACCGGTTCGGGACGGCCCGCTAATATGATTGGCATCATTACTTATAGAACCCCCAGCAAACTGTATAACTGATTGATTTTGTGGCCTTACGGTTGATAGAATTACGGTGGCAGCTGCTTCGCCAAGATTAATCCCTTTTCTGTCTTTGTCAAAAGGCTTACAAATTTCGTCGCTCACAGCCTGAAAGGACTGAAACCCCGATAAAATGAATTTGGTGATGATGTCGGCACCAACCACAATCACCGTTTGATATAAATTGGCGTTTAAAAGCCGTTTAGCGGTTATTAATGCCACTAAACCAGAAATACAGGCATGCGAAATAACAATGGGCGAAGCCTTTATTCCAAAAAATGCCGCAACTTTCTTTGCTGAAGTGCTAAGGCTTATTTTGTCAATCAACTCCCCGCTAAGGGTCTGCTCTTCCAATAAACTGATGTTTCCTTTTGTAGAAGATACAATAAGCGCCGTTTTAGCATCGGCAAGATGAACAGGGGTTTGTGTTAATGCTGCTTTAACAGAAAGGATTAAAAGTTGCTCAAACTTAGTAAACTCCACAATATCTTTTGTCACATTTTTTTGAAATTCATCGTCATCAAACAAGGAAGCCACAAAAGGAATCGTGCTTTTGGAGGGATCCTGTAAGGGTTTCACACCAGAAATACCATTGCTTACTGCCAAAAAATTGTCTTTTGTTGTAAGCCCCAGCGGCGAAACGATATTGTCTGCTATTACAAACACCTCCTTCATAACTAAGTAATCTTCATTTTGCGTTTCCAGGCATCAAAAAAAGGAGGATTGTTAAGAATTAAGGTTTGCGTTTCCTTTTCTAAAAATACCTGTGTAGTACTGCCGGTAGCCACCAGCGAGTTGTCAGACGCTTTGTACAACCGGTAATTGAAAATAATTTTAGCAGCTTCACTGGGTACAAATGTAGCTTCTACCTTTACTTTGTCGCCAAACCGCAGCGATCGCTTGTAATTACACTCGCAGTGTACCACAGGAATAACGATATCCTGTTTGAAGAAATCCATATACCCAATGCCGTATTGTTTGCCAAATGCCTCACGTCCATCTTCGAAATACCGAATATAATGACCGTGCCATACAATGCCTAATGGGTCAGCTTCATTAAACCGGATCAATACCTCTACTGTATGGCTTAAATTTGTTCCTAATTTTTCGTCCACTCTTTATATTTACTGTTTTTAATTTGATCAATTATCTTTTTGAAACCCGTTGCCCAGTAGTTCCTAAAACTGAAACCCATACCCACACTACCGTCTATCCGCTCTGTGAATACTACTTTTTTACTCTTAACGTCAAAAAAGGTTACCCATACGCTCACCGACTTTTTGGGTTTGCTCATTGCCTCAGTAATAAACACCAATCCCGTGCCCGCGTTTCCCGAAGTTGCAAAATTACTTATAATAGGTTGAATATCGGCTTCCGTTATATGATTGTAATCATCTGTGTTGGATGACAATAGCCTATCGGGATTCACTTTTTCATTCCGTTTGGCCACAATACTCAAATCGGTGGGGAGTTCTGCTCTTTTTAAGGCACCGGCCACATCGTATTTTTTAGCTTCATTAACCATCAGATCGTTTATACCTGCAAACTGCCGGGTAACAATATCGTTGGTGTTGGCGGCATTATCGCCAATGAGAACCGCTTTTGTAAAATCAATGCCATAAAAAGTAAGGGAACTTTCTTTATTGGAAAGAATTTCGCTAATTCGTTGAGCATGAATCATCGGTGCGATGGAACAGATTGCCACCACAACCATAAAGAATTTTGGATATTTCATTTATTTTATGTTTTGTTTTAAAAAAATAATTGAAAGGGAGCTTTGGCAAGAACCCTTTGGCAGCTTTTCAATAACCAGCGAAAGGTTTTGCGGCTTCATGCTTTCTTTTTCGGATTAGGTGTCGGCTAAGAATATGCGCATTTCACATTGTGCAATGAGGTTGTTATGGGTTCTTATTTCACCCTCTACAATTGTAGCATTAAAAACCTGATTTTTAATAACTACCGAGGTTTCTAAAACATCTCCAGTTTTAGGCAAACCGTGGATTTGCAAATTCAAAACAGCGCCGATGAATCCTACCGGCACCGGTTTCTTTTCCTGCAAACAGATGAATCCAATGCGGGCGGCGCCGGTTTGTGCTATATTCTCTATGAGCGCGGGTTCAGACAGGCGATCTTTCTCCATAAAAATATTGTCTTCCCGAACCGTAAAAGTGGTAGTGGCTCCCTGTTCATTGCAGGTTTCCAGTGTGTCTACCATTACAAAAGGCGCCCGTTGGGGGATATAGGGTAATATATTGGTAACTAAACTCATACTAACGATAAAAATAAGGCAAATTGATAGAATGTGTCCTACCTAAATTGAGTGATGCGCAAGTTTTGTGGCGTGAAGTCTATGATGGGCGCTCCTGTTCCTCCCAAAACGGAAAGAAATTGTACCATTGTGTTGGGTAATTACGTAGTTTTTCTTCCAATGTTTGAATGAACCGGGCTAATACATACTCGGGGGTAGCGGTTGCTAATTCGCGATAGATCACTCCCGGTGTAGCAGAAAAGTGATAGTGTGTAGGGGACTGTTTTACAGCAAACACAAAAGAAACCGGCACATCCAATTTGGATGCCAGGGCAAAAGGACCCAGGGGAAAGCGGGCAGCAGCGCCTAAAAACTCAGTTTTCAGGGTTTTATTATCGGGGAGAAACCTGTCGGCGTGCATACACACAAACTCGTTATTGTTGAGTGCCTCCATAATTTCATAAATATGAGAAAGGTTTTCTTTAATAGTTATGATGTGAGCATTGCGCCGGCCGGTAGCCTTGTCAAGGTATTGTTTCAGTTGTTGGCTCTCACCATCGTACATTACAATATTGATTGGTGTGCTGAAACGCTTTTTTAAAAGAAACCCTGCTATTTCCCAATTCCCTAAATGAGCACTCAGTAATAATCCTCCTTTTCCCTGAGCGATCATTTCATTAAAAAAAACTTCATCATCAAAGTTGAAGGTGAATTTGTTTTTAACACCGCTCAGCATTACAACACGGTCAATAATGGTTTGGCCAAACCAATAATAATTTTTATAAAGCTGCTTTAATGTTTTTAAGTAACTGTATTTCATTCTGTTACGAAAAAAATACTGTGCCTGGCGGTTGGATGTTCTGCTGAAAAAGAAATAATAACCCGCTACAAAGCGAAGAAGAAGGTAGGCAGGAGACACTCCAAAAAAATGCAATGTTTTTATAAATATGCCATACCCTAATTTAGTACCTTTTGACTGGCCTGTCCAGGTAGTTTTCTCCTGATTATTTGAATTTAAGAAGGGAGCTTCTCTGTATGCATTACCCTCATGGCTCATGTTGAATGATGTGTTTGCAACGATGTTCGGAGACAATTTTACTCCCAGGATCAAAAGTGCGGCAAATTGCAATGCAGCCTACCGGGATAGGTTCGTTTAAAATCTTAAACGCGTTCCTTTTTCACTATTTGGTCATGGATATAGTCGTAAAAATCCTGAAAACTAACTAACGGGGCAAAATCTCCGGGTTGCACTTTAAAGTGAAAGTTAGTTTCGAGAGCGACTACCAGATCTATATAATCGAGGCTGTCTAAATCTAACACTTCTTTTAGGTTAGCTCCAGGTTGTATCAGAGAGGCATCGGCCTCAAACTCTTCCACAAGAAATGAGTTGGTTATTTCTATTATTTCATTCATATCGGTCATGTCTGCCACTTTTTCACAATGAGTGTGGAGTTGGTACCTCCAAACCCAAAAGAGTTCGACAAAAATACATCTATATTTTTTAAAGTTGTGTGTTTTACGATATTTATTCCTGAAGTCTCTGCATCTGGCTCTTCAAAATTTATGTTCGGGGCTAAAAATCCATTTTGCATCATCAGGCAGGAGTACACAATCTCACTGGCACCGGCCATCCAACATTCATGTCCGGTCATAGATTTTGTAGAACTTACAGGCACCTGATTGCCAAATACTTGTGCAATAGCCTGTGCCTCGCTGGCATCGCCTGCCGGGGTGCTGGTAGCATGAGCATTAATATAATCTATTTCCGAAGCTTGCAAATCTGCATCTTTCAATGCCATGATCAGCGATTTTACCGGCCCTGCGATGGTGGGATTTGAAATGTGCTCTCCGTTGGAAGAGAATCCGTAACCAGTAACCTCGCCTATAATAGTAGCGCCCCGTGCCTGAGCAGACTCAAGGCTTTCTAAAATAACAGTAGCGGCACCACCACTCGGAATGAGTCCGTCGCGGTTTTTATCGAAAGGGCGCGATGATTTTTCAGGAGTATCCTCGCGAATAGAAAAAGCGCCCAACGCATCAAAAGTTCCCATGGACAGGTGATTGATTTCCTGTGCACCACCCGCAATAATACAATCCTGCAAGCCCATTTTTATGAGCAAATAAGCCAACCCAATAGAATGAGAACCACTGGCACAGGCAGCACTCACTGTTAGATTGATGCCTTTGAGCTTGAAAATAGTGGACAGATTCATGGTAACCGTACTATTGAGAGTCTGAAACACCGCTGCCGAGCCTACCAGCATGGTATCTTTTTTCTCCCGAATAAGGTCGGTACTTTCAATGACTGCTTTTGCCGAACTATCATTACCATACAGAATCCCCGGTTCTACCTGTGCAAGATATTCTTCACTAATTCCTGCCTGCTGCAAGGCTTCTAAGGTTGCAATGTACGCATACTCGCCTTCTTCAGCCAGCATAATACGGGATCGCCGGTCTAACAAGCCTTTTAGAGAAGGACGTTCCACCCAGCCGGTCAGAGCCGAACGATACCCAAAATCTTTCCGTATGGGATCGTAAATAATACCCGACTTTCCCGCTTGTAAAGAAGCATTCACCTCAGCCTTATTTTTGCCAATACAGGAATAAATTCCCAGTCCCGTTATAACTACTCGTTTCACGGTACAAAAATAGTAAGTTTTAAGACAGGCCTGCCTACCCAATATGAGGGATTTTTGTGTCTTTTTTTTACAAATCCTGCTTAGAAACTTGTTCCCCATCCAAAAAAAATCGTTCAATCGGTTTGGTTTTTTATACATTTGTACCCACAACAAGAAGATTTTTTACCAAAACTGACAAACCAAAAAATCAATGCCTATGTGTAGGATCATGCTTAAAATGGAGAAATCTCATTTTTATAGATTGATTTCCAATGGAATATGCCCGGTTCGGGGGTCAGCAGTTATGGTGGTTCTATTACTGTTGAGTTTTCACCAGGGTTTTTCACAAAAACCAACCGATCATATTTTTGTTCCCAAACATTACCTGGTACCCGATATAAGTTTTGAATTAGCAAACTTTAAGAACTACTGGGAGGTAAAGTACCTGCGCGACAATCAAACGGTTGGGAAAGTTATGCGTACTGAAGTGAGACCCACACTCACTTATGGCATTACAGACAGAATGAACGTTTATGCAAGTCTTCCCTTTATCCAAAAAGAATCTAAAAAGCCCAATGGGGGTTTTCTGGATGAAGCCCACGGAATGCAGGATCTGAGCCTGGCAGTGAAATACCAGGTTTTAGAAAAAAATATCAACGACAATAGGTTTAGCGTGGCTTCTGCATTGGGTTTGTCTTTTAGGCCAACCAAGTATTCCTCAGATTTGGGATTTTATAACCTGGGTACGGGAGCACCCGAACTTTCGATACGAGGCATTGCCGCTTATACCCTGAAAAACAATATTTATTTTCGTGGTGGGGGCGCCTATTTGCTACATGGAAGAGCAAAAACCTATGCGGATTCTTATTTTTATATCAACGATGTAGTTTATTCATCTAAAATGTACGTACCCGATGCGGTACATATCGAGGCGGCCACCGGATTATGGGCGTTAAAAAACAAACTTCGGGTAGAACTTAATTACTCCGGGTATAAGTCCCTGGGTGGAGACAGCATTAGGTCCTATACCAGCCCCAAGCCCACCAATCGGGTAAACTATGATAAGATTGAGGCTTTGGCTCAATACTTTATCTCGCACAATATTGGCATCAAAGCACACTACAGTACCGTGGTTAACGGGTTGAACACGCCGCAATGGAATGCTTTTGGTGGTGGTATTGTTTTTAAATTTAATGTGAAATAATTTAAAGGATCATCTTATGGTACGAATTATTTATACAATCGCTTTTATTATCATTGTTATTCTTTCAAGTTGTGGAAAAGAGAAAAACACTTATTTTAAATATGATAGCTATGTGTTTTCGAGCAATGATGAAGATGCTGGTAACTGGAAGACGGTTTTGCTAAGTTCCAATGAACAAATTCAAATTGCTGCGCCGGCCGAACCTTCATCCTCCGGTTATAAAACTGAGTTGGTAGCTGTAAAATCAGCCATAGATAAAGCATCAAAAAAAGAGAAAGAAGCAGTTGATTTTTGGTCTAATAACCCCATCAATCGGTGGAGTGAAATTACGCTTAGCCTGATAGCAAAGTACAACTTAAAAGTGGGGCCGGATGCGAATGGAAACTATGCCCTGCCCGATTCGAATAAGCCCTTCAACTATCCGTATTTTCCCTGTTCGCACCCACCCTACGGCGCCCGGGCATTAGCCTACCTGTCCGTAGCTACGTTCGACGGCTTAATCACTGCCTGGCATTATAAATATAAATATAACAGAGCGGCTCCTTACGTTCAGGATTCAAAAATAAAATATGCTTATGTAAAAAATAATATCCCCTCCTACCCTTCAGACGGAGCCGTTGTTGCAGAAGTGGCGCGGCAAGTGCTTAGTGAAATGTTTCCAACGGAAAAAGTGTATTTGCAGAAAAAAGCCGATGAACATTTAAAAAGCCTGTTACTAAGTGGTGGCTACACCCAAAGTGATATTGACGCAGGAAAAACCATCGCCTCTCAGGTGGCGGCTATTGCTATACAACGTGCAAAAGCAGACGGAGTTGGCAAAGCCCAGTGCCCAAAACCCGTTGCCGACTCTATTAGCAATGCTGCTTTTCAAAAATTTGGGTGGCGCTGGGAAAACCAGGAAATACCCAAAAGAAAAGTGGGCATCGCGCCTCTTTGGGGCCAGGTAAGGTTGTGGAATGTGCCTAAAATTGAAGATGTGAGGCTTCCGCCCCCACCGGCACCCGGATCGCCTGAATTTAAGGAAGCAGAAAGCGAAATTGTTTATTACGAGAAAATTCGAAATGAAGAAACTACCCGGATTGCTATGTATTGGGTGGATGGGATAGATACCTACGGCCCGCCCGGCCATTGGAACCGTTTCGCCAAAGAATTTATCATTCAATACAATTTCAATCCAATACGCTCGGCAAGAACCTACGCTTATCTGAATATGGCCTTGTCCGACGTGGCAGTAGGTTGCTGGGACAGCAAGTACTACTACAATTATCCCCGCCCTATTCAATTGCTAAAAAACTTTAATGTATTGGAACTCACACCCAACTTTCCCAGCTATCCATCCGGGCACAGCTGTTTTTCTACCACTGCAGCAGAAATCCTTGCGTATGTGTTTCCGCAGGAAGCAACCAAGGTGCGCGAATGGGCCAAAGAAGCGGGAATGTCGAGGGTTTATGGTGGCATCCACTGGCAGTTTGACAATTCTGGCGGTGCCGAACAAGGCCGAAATGTAGCAAATTTCTCCATTAACCGGGCGAAGGCTGATGGAGCAAAATAATCTTCGAATCCGATTTTTAATGGCAGACCTAGGTTTAGAATTTCTATTCTCTATAATTTCTGTTGTAACGATACAAAAGACCGTAATGACATTATACTATCTTTGAGGCAAATACAACCTCTATGAAAAAAAGATGGGGAAAATACTATTTTGCACTTGTAGTTTTTTTAAGCGGACTGACCGTGAGCCTGTTTTCATGTGAAAAAGACCCGGTAATTACAGATAAGGTGGCCTGGGAAACCTATATTAATAATACCGGAAAGGACATGCAGATTGTTCGGTACATGAAGGGAACCTCTGAAAAAGGATTTTCCATTAAAAATAATGATACGTTGCTGTTAGTCAGTTCTTTGGAAAAAGGAGCCGATACAACCGGCACCATCTTTTATGCAGATTCTGCCAACGTACTATTCCCGGATGGCAAAACCTATATGGTGGTGGATACCAGCAAACTCACTACTAATTTTTTAAACCAAAAGAATTTTGTCACCGGCGTCTCTCCCAGCGGGAAAATTCATTATTTTAAATACATTTTTACCGAAGAAGACTATTCACAGGCAAAATAACCCATTATTAAAAACCTATTTCCGGCGAATTTCTTTAATATAACTTTTGGGAATGATTTCTGCCCGATACTTGTGTTCGGGCTGCGGTAAGCAATTAATCGTATTGTAATCGCCACTTGCTTAAATCTGGGCGATGGTTACGCTTTCTCCTAAGTTCCTGTTGGTACACAATTTCACCAATTTCTCTAAAAAAGGGATAACCCAGCTCCACATATTCGTACTTATTGTCATTAAGTATGCCATCACTATTCACGTAGATATTTCCGCTGAGCATAAACTCTATATCATTTTTAAAATCAACGATATAACACACATCTGTTAAAAAGCCATAGCTCCACCCGGTTTTATTAAAAGATCGAATGTGCTCAGGGATTTCACGTTTGCCATCTTTGAAAAAAAAGAACTTGGTGTAGCTGTCAAAAAACTCAGTGGTATCGTATGCAGGATACCGGCTTTCCGAAGGTTTTTCCGACATAGATTGATACAGCAAATCATAGTCTTGCCGATCCAACGCAAACCGCTGCTGTGCGGGTACCGACTCTGGAAACAACACCGACTGAAGCATTTGTTGCAGATCTTCCAGTGGGCTATTATTATGTTGGGTAAAGTCCATCGGTTGTTGTATTAGTTTATCGTCTTTATCCCAATGACCAACACCCATTTCAATCTTTTTGCTGAAATCAAAAACCAAATCGCTGTATGCAGCCGGTTGGGCAAAAAGCAGTTTCTGCCCATCCATAAACCTGATGCGATTTGTATAACGGTTTTCTTCGGGCGTCATAGGCACAAAACGACGTGTAATACGTTGGTTTTTATACCCTTTTTTCCAAAGCATTTCGTTCAGCCATTTTTGACCCACAAATTCATACAGCCGGTTGTAGGCGTCATTATCGCTAACCAGGAATATTTTTTTGATGTAATGAGCTACCGAGGGCATTCCATTTGCGGCGGTAGAATCCTTTGTTACGGCAGTTTGTCCCTTTCGGGAGCTATCCGTAAGCATCGTTGCAGTAGGTGCAATAGGAGGCTTCAGCGTATGTAGTTTTTCCAAAGCGGCCAATGCCACCGGCAGTTTTACCATGGAAGCCGGATTGAAGTAGCGGTCGGCATCTACATTTAAATAATAGTTTTTAAAACTGGGGCGGTTTTTACGATCCCGGTCTATCTTCGTATAAATCACCTGATACCGATAGGTTTCCGGGTGATTTAAAATATCTCTCAATAAGGGTGACGCATCCTTTTGGATTCTGTTTACGAACCATTTGCTGTTTTTTACCTGTGCCTGTAGTGTAGTCATTATGAAAAAAAAGTAGATAAAAAAGTAACTGGTTTTCATTTTTACAAGGTACAACACCCGTTCTCAAAATCCAAATCAAAATCTAAGTTCTTATGCAGTATCTTTGCTAAACCAAATAGAACGAACAACAAACTGATAAAAATTAGATCATAAATAACATGTCCGAAATTACGTAAGATCCTGTTCGGTTCAGACTTTAGGCATCTGACTTGCAAAAAGCTTCTGGGCAGGCTTCCGACAAAAACAATAAAAAATATACAGATGAAACAAACCCCGTTCACGAAAAAACACATCGAGCTTGGTGCCAAAATGGCTGAGTTTGCCGGTTATAACATGCCGATTAGCTATACGGGTATCAATGACGAACACCAAACCGTAAGAAACAACGCAGGCGTTTTTGATGTCAGCCACATGGGTGAGTTTCTGATTTCTGGTGAACACGCATTAGAACTGATTCAGCGGGTTACTACCAACGACGCCTCTAAACTGAGGCCAGGCCAGGCACAATATAGTTGCCTAACCAACCAGCAGGGCGGCATTATTGACGACTTGATTGTGTATTGCCTTGAACTACACGACCCCGGTACGAATAAAGAAGCCGCTTATATGCTCGTTGTAAATGCTGCAAATATTGAGAAAGACTGGAACTGGATCACAGCCCATAACCATCAGGATACATCCATCCAAAACATTTCAGATAGCACGGCCTTGTTAGCCATACAAGGTCCTAATGCGATAGCTATGTTGCAACCATTAACCGATCTGGATCTGATGAACCTTAAATACTACCGGTTTGTAAAAGGAAGCTTCGCCGGTGTAGAGGATGTGATTATAAGCGCAACGGGTTATACCGGATCGGGGGGGGTTGAAATCTATTTTGCTGCCACTGCCGCCGATGCAGACAACGAAAACAGCGACGCCCTAAAAATATGGAATGCCATTTTCCGCGAAGGCAGTCCAAAAGGATTAAAAACAATTGGCCTAGCTGCGCGCGATACACTGAGGTTGGAAATGGGCTTTTGCCTGTATGGCAACGACCTTGATGACACAATCACTCCATTAGAAGCCGGTTTAGGCTGGATTACCAAATTTGTAAAAGACTTTCCTGGAAGAGAAATTCTTGAGAAACAAAAATCTGAAGGGGTAACACGAAAATTGGTTGGTTTCGAAATGTTAGACCGGGGCATCCCCAGGCTGGGATATACTATCTGTGACCAGGATGGTCATATCATTGGAAAAGTTACTTCGGGCACCCAGGCACCCTCCCTGAACAAAGCAATCGGCATGGGATATGTTGAAACAAGTTACGCACCCATTGGTAGCGATATTTTTATAAATGTACGCGACAAAATGCTAAAAGCCACGGTTGTAAAGCTCCCGTTTGCATAAAGAACCTTCTGCACAAAAATCAATATTTTCTTTTTAAATAACCCAATGGGTACCATTATTCTTCCTGAAATATAGTACCCAATCTCTCTGACTCTTATGAACGGAACCCCTTCGCTTTTTACTTGCGTATCACCCGCATTATTACAGCAATACTCCCTGCACAATGCCGTAGTGGTAATTATAGATGTTTTCAGAGCAACTTCTACAATTGCTGCCGCGCTAAAAAATGGAGCAAAATCTGTCATTCCGGTAGATTCTGTGCCTCGTGCTATTGAATTAGCCAGAAAGCTGCATGGCATCGCCGCTGGTGAACGGGATGGCAAACTGGCCGAGGGCCTCACCCATGGGAACTCGCCTTTAGAGTATTCATCTGATTTTATAAAAAACAAAACCTTAGTGCTTACCACTACAAATGGCACTCGTTTATTGCAGATGGCGCTGGATAATGGAGCAGAAAACATTGTTACAGGCACCTTCTGTAACCTTGCCGCCGTTTGCAACTATATAATTGAGCAACGAAAAAACGTAGTATTAGCCTGTGCCGGTTGGAAAGATCGTTACAATTTGGAAGACACTGTTTTTGCCGGTGCGGTAATTTCTCGCGTAAAAGAACATTTTTCCATCCATTGCGACAGCTCCCTCACTGCAGAACTATTATACGCACAACACCGACACGATTTGCTGGGTTTTGCAAAAAGTTTCACACATTATCATCGTTTGGTAGAACGATTTGGTTATATCGAAGATATCAGCTTCTGCTTGACAGAAGATAATCTTAATGTATTACCCATATTTAAAGACGGAAAACTTATAATAGAAAAGAACCTTCAAAGATAGTTTTTTATTTTTTAAAAAACTCACAAAAGCCTGTTTATTTAAAAAAAATGAAATAATTCTAAAAAGCAGATTTCTTTCTTTTACTTTCGCCAATTGTCTTGTTGAAACGAGAGTTTTTCAATAAGAAAAAACGGGTAAAAAAGGAAATTGCTTTGGCACTACCACATTTATTAAAATACATTTATACCAATGGCACCGATGAGGTAATCCTTCATGGGAAAAAAACCCATGCGCTCAGTTTCGTAGAGCTGATAGATTACGACCCTATTGGAAAATCGGCAGCCTTTCGGGTTAAAGATGACACCTATACTGCATTTTATAAGGTGCATATTCAAAAGTTCAACGATTCAAAAACCATGTCCCTGCAATGCACCTGCCCCTATAATTTGGGAGAAATTTGCAAACACGAGGTAGCTGCATTGTTTCAGCTACAGGAAATGATTGATAAAGGAAGGCTGGATGACGAAGAGCTTCATTACGACCAGGAACATACCGTAGTGAAATTTCGCAGACTCGATTTTCGCTCCGTAAGGCATTTGTGCTCTCCCGAAGCATTTGACGATGCCGAAAAATATTTACAAAAATCAAAAGCTAAAATCCTGTATGCGCAAAACGAAACCATCAAAGCTGTGGTGCCCATTGAAGGAAAAGACTATAAAGTTCTTATAAAAAAGAACGAAGAGCGCAATTACGACACCAGCAGCGACTATGAAGATACTGCCCACCCGCTTTGTTTGCCCAAAGTGATTGTACTTTTGCAACTTATTAAGCAACACGGCCCCGATTACTTCGATACCATTCGTAACCGCGATGTAGAAAAAAACAAACTGTTAGAAGCTTATGGCTACTCGTTGAATGACAACCTGAAAGGAAAATTTGAATTTGTTTTCAAAGATGGAAAACCCTTCCTACGAGTTCTGGATCGCAATATTAAGCGAATACAAAACCCGGTAACGCTGATAAAACCTGCGGAGGAAACGCCGGTACCAACCGAAAAAACAGATGAACCGTTGAAACCGGTAGCTAATACAACCCCTGATCTGCGAATCGGTATTGTTTTTAATTTTAATAAAAAAAGCTACCCTTATTTTTCTGTTGAAGCAGTTAGTGGAACACCCAATGATACCTTTGACGGATTTACCGATAAGGCGGAAAAATTGGATATTTCCCATTTCATTGACACCTCGCTTTATAGCAAAGCCGATGCGGATGTACTTCATTCCATCCGAAAACTGCAAGATGCGGAATTACACAAATATATAAAACGGAATACCCCCTTCGATGCACAATGGGAAGACTCTATTAATACAGAAGGAGAAGCCATAGATGCGCAAACACAACCCCTGGTGATAGAATATATGACACCCCGCTTAAAACGGATGATACACCAGGTCGGCGAAAACCCTTTTGTGTTTCTTTTAAAACCTGGTAAAAAATTTGTTACAGAAAACCTGCAACACGTGGATATAGCTTCCGAGCCTGCAGCACTATCCTTTTATGTGGATCAGGAAGGAGACGCGTATAGTTGCGAATGTCTTGTAAACATTCAAGGACTGTTTCATGGCATTGACGAAAATGAAAGCCCATCGCCGTTGGTATTCGTGTACAACCACCAGTTGTCTCTTTTTGATTCTGCCGAAAGCATATCTGTTTTATCTTTGTTTCTGCCCACCGGCAAGCTGCCAATTAGCCGAACGGAGTGGCAACATTCGCTCCACAACTTTATTCTACCCTTAGCCAAAGAATATAAGGTTGATTTTTATTCCTCCCTGGTAGAGGTTGTAAAAGATATTGCTCCCGAAACCAGGCTTTATCTTACAGAAAAAGGAAATTATCTTGTGTTTAAACCGGTTTTTAACTATGGAGGTTACGAAACCCCTGTAAGTGGGAAACCCGTTATGCTGGTTCCTCAAGGTGATATTGTTCTATATATCCATCGAAATCTTGAAGCAGAACAGGCGTTTGTGCAACGGCTTAAAAACCTGCATTCCAACTTCTCATCAGAAGACGGCGAGGACGTATTAACACTAAAAGGTTCCGAAATATTAAAAGAAAACTGGTTCTTTTTATTTGTTGATGTGATGAAGGAAATGCAAGTACCCGTATATGGGTATGAAGCCCTGCACAATTTCAGGTTCAACACCTTTAAGCCACAAACACGCATTTACATCAGCAGCAATACAGATTGGTTTGATGCCAAGGTGGATGTGATTTTTGGCGATCAAAAAGTAACGGTAGCTGAAGTAAAACGCGCTTTGGCCAATAAACAGCAATATGTAGAACTCAATGACGGTACGCTGGGAATATTACCTGAAGACTGGCTTAAGAAATACGCATTGCTCTTTCGAGTTGGGGAAGGCAGCCAAAACAATCTTAAAATATCGCGTTATCATAAAGGGGTTATTGACGAGTTATATGAATTGAAAAGCAGCGAGGAACTATTTTTTGAGCTGGAAGCAAAATACAACCGCCTTAAAGACTTTAACCATATCAAAGAAGAAACGCCTCCTCAACATTTAAAAAGTATTTTACGCCCCTACCAGGTAGCAGGATTTCAATGGTTAAACTATTTAAAGGAAGTCAATTGGGGTGGTATTTTGGCCGACGATATGGGATTGGGTAAGACTGTGCAGGCACTCTCTTTTTTAGAACATTTGAAAAAAGAGCAAGGCACACTAAAAGCCTTAGTAGTTTGCCCTACCACACTTATTTATAACTGGGAAAACGAAATAAAAAAATTCACCCCGAGCATGTCCTACCAAATCCATCATGGCAGCGCACGGAGCAGAAACGCCGATCAATTTCTGCATCACGATATTACGATTACCACCTATGGCACTTTGCGCAGCGACATCAGGTTCTTTCATGATATTAATTTTGACCATGTTTTGCTCGATGAAAGTCAGGCAATCAAAAATCCAGCCAGTAAAGTAACAAAAGCAGCCTGCCTGCTTAGCTCAAAATACCGTTTATGCATGAGCGGTACCCCCCTGCAAAATAATACCTTTGATATCTACGCCCAGATGAACTTTCTCAATCCCGGAATGTTAGGCAGTATTGAGTTTTTCAGGCAGGAATTTGCCATACCCATTGATAAATTAGGAGAGTTAGACAGAAAAGAACACCTCCGCAAAATATTATACCCTTTCATTTTAAGAAGAACCAAAGAGCAGGTAGCAAAGGATTTGCCCGAAAAACAGGAAATGATCCTTTGGTGCGAAATGGAAAGCGAACAACGGAAAATTTACGATGCCTACCGCAATGATTTTCGCGACAGAATTTTGGGAACGATTCACGATAAAGGGCTTGCCAAATCTCAATTTACAATACTTCAGGGGTTGATGAAACTACGCCAGATCTGTGATTCGCCGGCCATCCTTAATGAAGAGGAAGTTTTTGAAAACCACTCCATAAAAATTGATGAACTGGCCCGTGAGATTATTGAAGATATGAGCAACCACAAAGCACTTATTTTCTCTCAGTTTCTTGGCATGCTGGCGCTTATTAGGCAGAAACTTGAAGAACTGGGGGTGAAATACGAGTACTTTGACGGCAGTACAACAGCTCCCGACCGGGAAAAAGCCATACAAAATTTCCAGAACAACGATTCTATAAGGGTATTCCTAATATCGCTAAAAGCCGGAGGTGTGGGGTTGAACCTTACAGCAGCCGATTACGTATATATTGTTGATCCCTGGTGGAACCCGGCAGTAGAACAACAGGCAATTGACCGCACCCACCGCATTGGTCAAACAAAAAATATTTTCGCCTATCGTATGATTTGTAAAGACACCATTGAAGACAAAATATTGCAATTACAGGAAAAGAAACGCGCCCTGGCTAAAGATTTGATTTCAGATGAAACAGGTTTTGTAAAATCGCTCACAAAAGAAGATGTGGAATACTTGTTCAGCTAAGGCCAACGGAAAAGCTTTCACAAATAACTTGGCTGCAAATTGACACGGCACCCTATAGTTTCTTTTCTTTGTATTGAAATCATTATTAAATACTCTTTCAATCAAACGGATGAAATTTAAACAAATAGTATTTTTACTAATTCTCATTGTTTTTATGGCAGCCTACGCCACAAAACCCACTAAGGATGAATTTATAGCCTATATCCAGCCTTCACTTGCAACAAAAGGTGCCGCACCCGTAATTGATTATCAGGATCATTTTTTATACGCAGAAATCATTGCAACCTATATTTATATAAATAAGCCCACGCCGGGTGAAAAAGACAATATAGCCACAGGCAACCAGGAACGCTATATCGGCGCTTTTAAAAAGTTTTGGAGATTGGGCTCCTAGTTGCTATTGCAATACTACCGCATAAATAAGCACAAGGGTTTCCGATTTTAATGAGCCGATTGTTTTTGGGCTGGGAAAAAGCGTCTCATTTTACTATTATCTTTGCCTAATGTACGTCCTAAAAAAATCACTGGGGCAACATTTTTTGCGTGATGAAAATATAGCGAAAAAAATTGTAGCCGCTACTTTGGAGGAGGAGCCAGCTCAAGTTCTGGAAGTGGGTTCCGGTGGGGGCGCATTGACTAAATATTTTTTCGAAGTCCCAAATATAGACTTTAAGGCGGTAGAACTCGATGAAGAAAAAATAGCCTATCTGAAACAAAAATATCCTCAATTAAACGAAAAAATCATCCACAACAGTTTCTTAAAAATTACGCCCCCCTTCGAAAATGAGTTTACAATTGTTGGCAATTTCCCTTATAATATATCTACACAAATTTTGTTTAAAATACTGGATTGGAAAACGCAGGTGCCCACTGTTGTGGGTATGTTTCAAAAAGAAGTAGCCCAACGGGTGGCCGCAACGCCGGGAACAAAAGTATATGGGGTACTCAGCGTGTTGGTGCAGGCGTTTTATGAAGTGCAGTACTTGTGGGACGTGCACGAGAATTGCTTTACACCTCCACCTAAAGTAAAGAGCGGGGTGATCAAACTATATAGAAAAAGCAATGTGGAGAAAATGAGGAGCGAGCAGGATTTCTTTATCCTCGTAAAAACAGCATTTAACCAAAGAAGAAAGACACTTCGCAATGCTGTTAAAACTCTTTTTGACACAGAAGTGTTGCAAGACCTTCTTTTTAATAAAAGGGCCGAGCAGTTGTCTGTAGAAGATTTTGCACAATTAACCCATAAAATGAAATAAATAAATTGAAAAAGAAAGTAATTATTACCGGAAATGCCCATGTAATTTTAAAAGATACATTAACCGAAAAAGGCTATGAAGTGGTTTATTCGCCCGAAATAACCTATGAAGCATTAAAAGAACAGATGGCTGATGTTACCGGCCTTGTATTAACTACCCGTATCAAAACCGACAAAGCACTCATAGATGCTGGCCCCCGACTGGAATGGATAGGCCGTTTAGGTAGCGGCATGGAACTGGTAGATGTGCCCTATGCCGAGAGCAAAGGAATTATATGTGTTAGCAGCCCCGAAGGAAACAAAAATGCCGTAGCCGAACACTCACTTGCCCTGTTATTGGCATTGATGAATCATATTGTGGTAGCACACGAAGAAGTAAGAGAAACCATCTGGAAGCGCGATGCCAACCGGGGAAGCGAACTTACCGGACGAACCGTAGGTATTGTGGGTTTCGGTAATACCGGCGGCGCTTTTGCCAAACTATTACAATCTTTCGATGTAACAATTTTAGCGCACGACAAATACAAATCGGGGTTTGCCAAAGGGTATATTAAAGAAGCCTCGCTGGAGCAGGTATGCAAATACTCCGATGTTATTAGTTTTAATGTGCCACTGACAGATTTAACGCAGCATATGGCCAATAAAAATCTATTTCAACAAATGGAACTAAAGCCAATTATTATCAATGCCTCAAGAGGGCCTGTTGTAAATACCGCTGATCTGATTGAAGCGTTAAAACGAAAACAAGTTTCCGGGGCCTGCCTGGATGTACTCGAAAATGAAAAAATAAAAACTCATAATGAAACAGAAAAAGAACAACTTCACTGGTTAACAAGGCAGTCTAACGTTATCGTTACACCGCATATTGCGGGATACAGCCACGAGGCATTTCTAAGAATGCCCACTGTAATGCTTCAAAAATTAAATATTATTTAACCCTCTGTGCTTTAAAACAATCACTTTCAGAAACCACTCCTTCGCCATGAGAAAAATTACAACCGTTGCCCTAAGCTTAGTGCTTTTTACGTTGCTTTCCCAACCTATGCTTTATGGTCAAACTATCTCTGTTCAAACACAAAACACAGCTTTCGTATTACAGGTAGATGGGCAAAAACACTTAAAAATCGTCCATTTTGGAAAACCCCTGCGCAACAACGCTGAGTACGAACTTAGTTCTACTGTTTTCGACAGAAATGAAGAAGGTGCTACCAACAACAACCTTGCCTATACAGTAGCGGGAATCAATGCCAACATGGTAGAGCCTGCTATTGCAGTAGTTCATACAGACGGGAACAATTCAATAGACCTATTGTATCAAAATCATATCACAGAAAGAACTCATGATGGCGCTACACTCACCACCGTTACGCTGAAAGACCCGGTTTACCCCGTAAGTGTAAAATTATATTACAAAGCCTGGCAAAACGAGGACGTCATCGAACAATGGTCGGCTATTCAACACCAGGAGAAAGGGAATCTGTTGCTGAATAAATACGCATCGGCGAATTTATATTTCTTTAATCGCGAATTTTATCTCACCAGTTATAACGGAGTATGGGCCAGAGAAATGCAGCCAGAACATACTCAACTCAAACAGGGTATGCATACCATACAAACCCGATTAGGTACACGTGAGCATCTACATACATCACCTAATTTTATGCTGGCTTTCGATCAACAAGCTATGGAAAACGCAGGCACTGTATTGCTGGGACAATTAGCGTGGCACGGTAATTTTTCTCTTCAATTTGAAACAGATGCCTACAAAAACATGCATTTGGTAGCAGGCATCAACCCCTACCAATCTGCTTATGAGTTAAAACCTGATGAGGTGTTTACAACTCCTCGTTTCGTATACACCCTCTCCCACGAAGGAACAGGAAAAGCCAGCCGCAACCTGCACCAATGGATGCGCAACCACAATCTGCTGGATGGCAATGGCCAACGCCTCACCTTACTAAACAATTGGGAAGCCACCTATTTTAATTTCAATCAGGAAAAGATAGTTAGTTTATTTAAAGGAGCCAAAGAATTGGGTGTGGATTTATTTTTATTAGACGATGGCTGGTTTGCCAATAAATATCCCCGAAACGATGATCGCGCAGGCCTTGGCGACTGGCAGGAAAATAAAAAGAAACTTCCGGATGGCGTACCCTATCTTGTAAAGGAAGCAGGAAAACAGGGAGTTAAATTTGGTATCTGGATCGAACCGGAAATGGTAAACCCTAAGAGCGAACTCTATGAAAAAAAACCAGACTGGGTACTCCGTGAAGACAAACGTCCTGAAATTCTTTTTCGAAACCAATTGGTATTAGACCTTACCAATCCCGAAGTTCAAGACTTTGTTTTTGGTATCGTAGATAAGCTGTTTACTCAAAATCCTGAGTTAGCTTTTATCAAGTGGGATTGCAACGCTCCCATTTTTAATGGCCACTCTACCTATTTAGAAAAGAAAAAACTTCCACAATCGCACTTGTACGTGGAGTACAGCCGTGGCCTCGAAAATGTACTAAAAAGGGTGCGTGCCAAATACCCAAAAGTTCCTATGATGCTTTGTTCTGGCGGCGGCGGGCGTTCAGACTACGAACTTCTAAAATACTTTACTGAGTTTTGGCCCAGCGATGATACTGACCCATTAGAAAGAGTTTTCATTCAATGGAACTACTCTTATTATTACCCTGCTATTGCTTCCTGCAGCCACGTTACCGAATGGGGCAACAAACCTTTGAAATACCGGATAGACGTTGCTTCTATGGGAAAATTAGGATTTGATATAGATGTACAAAAACTAAATCCACAGGAACTGGAATTTTGCAAACAGGCTATAAAAAATTATAACGGATTTAAAAATATTATTTGGCATGGAGATTTGTACCGTTTGCAAAGCCCTTATAAAACTAAAATGGCTTCGCTGATGTACATCAATAAAGAAAAGAGCAAAGCAATTCTGTTCAACTATCTTTCGGACTGGCGTTACACGTACACGGCATCTCAGAGCCCCATCCTTCTGCAGGGGTTAGATGCGAATAAAAAGTATCTGGTTTCGGAGTTGAACCTGCAGCACAACCAAAAATCTCCTTTTGAAAAACCTAAAATTTACAGCGGTGATTTTTTAATGAATGTGGGATTGAACCCGCAGGTGAACCTGAGCCGGACAAGTGTGGTACTCAGTGTTGAGGCGTTATAGACAACGACTTCCGAAAGAAAGAAAGTTAGTATCTTGGGTAACTGCTGCCACAAACTCTCAATATTTACTTTACTTCCTGCAAATCTACCAATTTCTTATAAAACCCATTTTGGGCTATCAACGACTCGTGCGTACCACGTTCCACAATTTTCCCTTTTTGAAGCACGATGATTTCATCTGCATGGCGGATGGTACTCAGGCGGTGGGCAATGACAATACTGGTACGATTTTGCATCATATTATTAATGGCATCCTGCACCAGGCGCTCGCTTTCGGTATCTAAGGAAGAAGTGGCCTCGTCCAAAATAAGAATCGGCGGGTTTTTTAGCAAAGCCCTGGCAATGGTAAGTCTTTGCCTTTCGCCACCGCTTAATTTACTACCTCTGTCACCAATATTCGTATCGTACCCATCTTCCTTCTGTATAATAAACTGATGTGCATTTGCGGTTTTTGCAGCTTCTATAATTTCCGCTTTCGTAGCTTGCTCATGTCCTAAAGCAATATTATTGGCTACTGTATCATTAAACAAAATGGGTTCCTGTGTTACGATACTCATCTGACGCCTTACCGAACGTAATGAATATTCTTTGATATTTATCCCATCAAGTAAAACTTCTCCCCGGGTAACATCATGAAAACGAGGCACCAGATCTGCCAAAGTAGATTTGCCCGCACCCGACGAGCCCACTAAGGCGATGGTCTTACCTTTTTCAATCACCAAATTAATATCGTCCAAAATCACAGCGTCTTCGTATGCAAAACGAACGTTTTTAAACTCGATTCTGTCCTTAAAGGCAACTAATTGTTTTCCTTCAGGATTATCATCCACAGTTACAGGAGTTTTTAACACTTCTTCAATGCGGCTGATAGCGGCTGAACCCTTCTGTATGTTACTGAATGATGTAGAAAGGGTTTTAACCGGATTAATTAAATTGTAAAACATGGCCAAATAGGCAAAAAAAGCAGAGGCTTTCAGGTCTATCTGTTCTCCCAATATCAATCTTCCGCCAAACCAGATAATCCCTACAAAAACCATCACTCCTAAAAATTCAGACACCGGTGACGCCAAATCCCGGCGACGGTTAATTCGATTTTTGCTGTTCAACAATTCGTTGTTTACCGTATTGAATTTATTTCTCAAAACCGACTCCACATTAAATGCCTTTATCACCCTTAGGCCGTTCAATGTTTCATCTAATATGGACAGCGCCTCACCGTGGCGGATGGCCGCTTCGTTGGATTCTTTTTTCAGCGCTTTGGAAATTCTGCCCATCACAAAACCAATTACGGGTATGCATAATAGGATGCCCGCAGTAAGCAGGGGGCTAATAATGAGTAACGCAGCCAATGTAAGGAGGATGGTTAACGGATCCCTGATCCAACCTTCTAAAGTGCCAATAACCGATACTTCCACCTCATTTACGTCGTTGGTTACACGGCTGATCAGATCCCCCTTTCTTTTTTCTGTAAAATAACCAATGGGGAGTTTTAATATTTTATCGTATAACTCAATCCGAAAAATATTAACTAAATGGTTCTTTAAAGGAATCAATACATAGTAGGAGAGATAAAGAAATAAGTTTTTGAAAAAAATAGCCGTTATCAAAATCAAACATACCAAAGCTAACAAACCGGCATTCGTCATTTGATGCTTCTTTACCACCTGCATCAGGTACTCTTTCATCAGATCCATCGGGTTAGATCCTCCTGATTGAGCAACTACCGCACAATCACAGTCTGTTGGTTGTACTCCGTAAAAAATGATATCGAAAAAAGGTTGTAGTAAAGCAAAACTGAAAAGCGAAAAAACAATGGATAAAACAATAAACAACAGATAAAGGAAAATATTCCCTTTGTCGCCTTTTAAATAGAAAAAAATCCTTGAATATTTCTTCATTCCCTCTGAATATGGGTTATTAGCGGCAAAGTAAGTACTTTTATGCCGAATTTTTAAAGGTAAGATTATGCAGGAAAGTAAACGACAAAAACAGGTTGCCAGTCTGTTGAACGAAGAAATGAACCTGATTTTTCAGAAACTGGGGCTTAATATGATCGGGGGCGGTATGGTTTCGCTGTCCGATGTAAAAGTTACTCCCGATTTATTGGAAGCAAGGTTTTATCTCAGCTTTTTCAAAGTGGCCGATGTGGAAGCAGCCATGAAAAGGGTTGAAGATCGGCATCACGAAATTAAAAAAGAATTAGCGGCCTCCGTTCGGCATCAATTGCGCAATATTCCGGTATTGAAATTTTTTAACGACACTACCCTGGATCACGTCTTCCACATGGAAGAACTATTTAAAAAAATAAATAAGGAATCGGAACAAAAATAAATGACCGGTATGCACTTTTTATTTGCCTGGCGTTATTTTAAAGCAAAAAAGTCCACCAATGTTATCAATATCATTGCCTGGGTATGCATCACAGCCATTGTAATTGGCACGGCTGCCCTAATTTTGGTTCTTAGCGTGTTTAACGGGTTTGAGGGTCTGGTAAAATCTCTTTACTCCGCATTTTATCCCGATTTGAAGATTAGCGCACCCATCGGAAAAGTGATTAACTTTTCACCACAACAGCAACAAGAACTAAAGAACATTAAAGACATAAAAACCTTTTCCTTAGTAGTTGAAGAAAAGGCACTTTTACAAAGCTATGATAATCAGTCGCTTGTTACCGTCAAAGGGGTTGATTCCCAGTACCGTTATGTCAATACGGTTTCAGAACATATTGCCGGTGGCGACTATGAGTTTGGAACAGCCGAACGACCTCTAATCGTGCTGGGAGCGGGTGTTGAAAGCTCTCTGGGGATACTGGCCGATAAGTTTGCTGACGCCCTGACGATTTACATCCCGCAAAAAAAAGGCCAGGCCACAGGTTTAGATGTTATGAGTACCATCAGCAACGATTCCATCCACGCCGTAGGCAGCTTCATGATTCAGCAAGATTTTGATAATAAATACGCTCTTACCAATATTGGATTTCTGAAAAGCAGGCTGCAAATGGCTCCAGACGAATACACGGCGGTAGAAATAGCCGTTACAAGTGCAGACAAAACAGATCAGGTACAGAAAGAAATTTCAAAGTTGTTGGGCAATGGTTACAAAATTGAAAACCGATATCAGCAAAACCAAAGCCTGTACTCGGTAATGCGAATGGAACGATGGATTTTCTATGCCGTTCTGTGCCTGATATTGGTAGTAGCTGCCTTCAATATGGTGGGCGCCTTAACCATGCTGGTATTAGAAAAAGAAAAAGACATCAGCATATTGAATGCACTTGGTGCCTCCCAATCATTTATACAAAGAGTATTTTTAAGCGAAGGGTTCCTGCTCGCATCAATAGGAGGTGTTATAGGCATGTTACTAGCCCTGATAGGGGTACTTTTGCAATTAAAATTTCACATTGTACCCTTGGAAGGAGGCTCTTTTTTAATTGACTATTTTCCGGCCGAGCTGAAACTTGCCGATTTTATATTAGTGGGCGTTACTGTATTATTTATCGCATTTATAGCCTCCTGGTTGCCTGCAAGAAAGGCCTCGCATCGGGAATTCTCATTAAGAAGCGAATAGGAGAAACTCACTAATAATCACCCAAAGTTTCGGGCAATTGTTCTAATGCCTTGGCTAATTGCTCATCATTAGGGGCAATACCGTGCCAATGATGGTCATTTTCCATAAAATCAACCCCCTTGCCCATAATGGTATGCATCATAATGGCTATCGGTTGACCCTTGCCTGTTGCTTCTTTGGCTTTACCTAAGGTAGCAATGATGCTGTCCATATCATTTCCCTGCATTTCCATCACGTTCCAGCCAAATGTGTCAAATTTTTTAGTAAGGTTTCCTAAATTCATTACATCGGGTGTAGTGCCATCAATTTGTTGCAGGTTCCAGTCAATCGTAGTTATCAGATTATCTACTTTATGGTGCGCTGCAAACATAATGGCTTCCCAATTTTGTCCTTCATCCAACTCACCATCGCCATGCAAAGAATACACTAAGTGATTGTCGTTATTAAGTTTTTTAGCTAAGGCCGCTCCGATTGCCACACTTAACCCCTGACCCAGTGATCCGCTGGCTACACGCACACCCGGCAAATGCTCATGAGTAGCAGGATGACCCTGCAATCTGCTGTTGATCTTCCTAAAACTGGCCAATTCCTTCACGTCAAAATAACCCGAACGCGCCAATACAGAATAAAACAAAGGTGAAATATGCCCGTTGGACAAAAAGAATATGTCTTCATTGATGCCGTCCATATTAAAGGCCGGATCGTGCTTCATAACTTTAAAATAAAGCGCCGTTAAGAAATCGGCACAACCTAAAGAGCCGCCTGGGTGCCCACTTTTAGCCCCATGTACCATTCTTACTATATCACGCCTTACCTGCGAAGCTGTTTCCTGTAAAGTAGCCATTTTATAAAATTTTTGTTTTTACTATCTACAAAATTGCGATTATTTTCTCAAAGTCCCATAAAAGTTTTCTTGTTGTCCTTGGCAGAATATTTATAAAACCGCCTATTTTGCAACCCCAATCCCCCATATTGATTGCGTTTCTGTAGAACCCACATCTTGTAATTTGCTATATTTGCACCCCGTTTCAGAAAAAAACAAAAAACTATGTTCAACAATTTGCAGGAAAAGTTAGACAGTGCCTTTAAAAACTTAAAAGGCCAGTCAAGAATAACCGAACTGAATGTGGCTGCTACTGTAAAAGAAATCAGAAGAGCCTTGGTAGATGCCGATGTGAACTACAAGATCGCACGAGAGTTTACCGAGAAAATAAAAGAAAAAGCAATTGGTGAAAAAGTGATCAATGCCGTAAGCCCCGGGCAATTGATGGTAAAAATTGTTAAGGATGAGCTTACTCAGTTGATGGGTGGCGAGGAAGCCGCGTTTAACTCAAAAGGAAATCCCGCGGTGATACTAATCGCAGGGCTTCAGGGTAGTGGTAAAACCACATTTAGCGGAAAATTAGCCAATTATCTTAAAACGAAAAAGGGATTATCGCCCCTGCTGGTAGCGGCAGATATTTATCGCCCTGCTGCTATGGAGCAATTACGGGTGCTGGGCGAGCAGATTCAGGTAGATGTGCACATAGAAACCGAAAATAAAGACGCTGTAAGCATTGCAAAGAACGCTGTTGCCGAGGCAAGAAGCAAAAACAAGAACGTCATCATTATAGATACAGCAGGCCGCCTGGCTATTGACGAAGCCATGATGGCTGAGGTGTCTAATATAAAAAACGCTGTAAATCCACAGGAAATTCTCTTTGTGGTGGATAGCATGACAGGGCAAGACGCAGTAAACACTGCAAAGGCTTTTAACGAAAAGCTTGACTTCAGTGGCGTGGTACTTACCAAATTAGATGGGGATACACGAGGTGGTGCGGCCATTTCAATCAAATATACCGTAAACAAACCCATTAAATTTGTCAGCAACGGTGAAAAAATGGATGCGCTGGATGTGTTTTATCCCGAACGGATGGCGCAGCGTATTTTGGGAATGGGCGATATTACCTCATTAGTGGAGAAAGCCCAGGAGCAATTTGATGAAGAACAGGCCAAAAAGTTAGAGAGCAAACTGCGCAAAAACAAGTTCGATTTTGAAGATTTTAAACTGCAGTTGCAACAAATAAAAAAAATGGGAAACATGAAGGATCTTTTGGGCATGATTCCGGGGGTAGGCAAGCAAGTAAAAGATCTTGATATTAGCGACGACAGTTTTAAAGGTATTGAGGCGATGATTGATTCTATGACCCCCGAGGAGCGCAACAATCCTGACATTATAAATGGCAGCCGCCGCAAACGCATCGCAAAAGGTAGCGGAAAAGACATTTCAGAAGTCAATGCATTTATGAAACAGTTCGAGCAAATGCGCGATATGATAAAAAATATGAATAAAATGGGAGCTTTTGGGCGAATGATGCCCGGGATGGGAGGGAAAAAACCATTTTAAATTTACTGTCCCATACCCTGGTGTAAAAAAAATGAATCCCAAAGAAAAACGCCTCGCATTTTTTAACCCATATTGTAAACGCTGAATTTGACCAGGAATTGCCATTAACAATGGAAAAAAGCGTCTAATGGAGCTGTACCCCACCCGATAATGGCTATTTTGAAGCAAAAAAGCAGGCTGATATTTAAAAATATTGCCAAATTTTCAATAATAACGACGTTTTCAGCATTTTTTCTAAAAGAATACTTACTTTTGACGCTCCAATATTTATTGGATGAGTTAACAATTATTTTTTAACGCCTTTAAATTTCTATTTAAAAATGGCAGCTAAGATTAGATTGCAAAGACACGGGTCCAAAAAGAGGCCCTTTTACTTTATCGTGGTAGCCGATGCCAGAAGCCCCCGCGATGGTAAATTTATTCAAAAACTAGGCACTTACAACCCCTTGACCATCCCTGCTACTATTGAGTTGGATCGTCAAAAAGCTTTGGAATGGCTGAACAAAGGCGCAACGCCTACAGATACTGTTCGTCGTATTCTGAGTTTCAAAGGTGTTTTGTATTTGAAACATTTACTTCGCGGCGTAAAACTGGGTCTGTTTGATGAGGCTGCTGCAATGCAGAAGTTTACTACCTGGAGTGCTGAGCATGACGTACAAGTTAAAAAACGTCAGCAAAAAGCCCTTGAGGAAAGAAAAGCAAAACGCAGAGTAGCCAGTGCCGCACCTCGTAAAGTAGCTGAACCTAAAGCTGAATCTGAAACTACAGCGCCTGAAGCACCCGCTCCTGAAGTTGGTGTAGAAGGAAGCGGAGAATAAAACAGCTCTATGGAACAAAAAACTAAGGCGGCAGGTTTGTCGCCTTTTTTTTGCCAAATCAAAAATTCTCAGGTTGATAAAACCTATGACCCTTGCTCAAAGCGCCCGCTCCTAAATAGATTGCAGGCCGTTTTAACTCAAAATCCGATTGAATTATGAAGGTAACCAACCAATATATCAGCATTGGGCGATTTGCAGGAACCCATGGCCTGAAAGGAGAATTGGTACTGCATCACTCGCTGGGAAAGAAAACTTCTTTACCCGGGCTGACAACCCTCTTTATAAAAGACAAAACTGAAAATTTTATTCCCTGGTTTGTAGAAACCATACAGGAAAAGAACCAAACCGAAGTGTACCTTAAAATTGAGGGCTGCAACACCAAAGAAGAAGCCCGCACCCTGATACAAAAAGAGGTATGGATTGGAGAAGACGATTTTAAAAAATATGCATCTCCTACGGCCGCCATTAACTTGCTTGGTTTTACCATACTGGAAAACAACAAGATATTAGGAATTGTAGAAGAAGTGATTGAACAGCCCCACCAGGTTCTTTGCCGGATAACCCTCCAGGGAAAAGAAGTATTGATCCCTTTACATGAAGCCACCTTGCAAAAAATTGACCGTAATTCCAATTCTATCTATGTAACCCTCCCCGAAGGCTTATTGGATGTGTATTTGTCGTAAGGAATAAGGCCAGAATGAAACTGATTCATGGAAAGCAATTATCACAGTTGTTTTACTTTGACACCATTTCCCTTCAAAGACTACAGGGCTAGGCGCCTTACAAACTTTCAATTTTTAACACCACACTGCTTCTACCGGAGTTTACAGTTGGATTGAACCCAACTTTCATCAAATAATCACCACTATAGGTCTTGCTGTTGTCAATGGTTGATTTTTGATTACCGTACAAATTAATTTCTGTTAGTCTATAATTTTTAAGAGGATCTAAACCCTGGAATTTAATAGGGCGCAATGCCGGGTCACCAACATACCTCCAATTGGTGAGATAGTTGAACATGACTCCCTTAGTTTTATCAGTACTCAAAAACATTAATGAAGCCAGATCGTTTTCGTAAGGGCTCGCAAGCCTGTACATATCCCCATGCCAAACAATGTCTTTATAGTCGTTGTAGTTTTTAATTGCCTGTTGAGCAAATTCGATATCTTCTTTATTCAATTCATTAGCCCTTATGTCAAAGCCAAGTTTTCCCATCGAAGCTACGTCTGTCCTGTATTTTAGGGATTTGTTGCTCCAGTCGGTTACGTGATTGCACATGCTGATGGCAGGGTAGTAGTAAGAATAGTTCCACTGGATGAAAACTCGTTCCAAAGGATCTGTATCATCGCTTAGCCAGAACTCAGTAAAGTATTGCAATAGGCCATAGTCGCTTCGTCCGCCACCACCGCTACAAAGCATCATGGGTAGTTTGGGATACTTGGATCTGATTTTTTTCAATATATTCTCAAGGCCTCTTGAGTACTCTACATATAAATGGGACTGTGGGATTTTATTTTTTTCGAGATACATAGAATGCCCATTAAAGATCGGTGCGTTACAATCCCATTTAAAAAAGGCTAAGTCAGGATTTTCTTTCATCAGATTGTCCACCACACCAAAGACGAAGTTCTGTACTTCAGGATTGGTCAGATCCAAAACTAATTGGTTTCTGAAATATAGTTCGGGACGTTTGGGTTCTCTTAGTACCCAATCCAGATGTTTTTCATAGAGTTCGCTTTTGGGGTTTACCATCTCTGGTTCAATCCAGATACCAAATTTAATTCCGGTTTTGCTGGCTTCTTTAACAAGGTAAGGAACTCCGTCCGGCAGTTTCTTTTTATTGGGTTGCCAGTCGCCAAGACCTTGTGTATCTCCGTTCCTTGGATATTTATTGGCAAACCAACCATCGTCTAACAAAAACATATCTACTCCTAAATCTTTGGCACCTTTAAATAGACCCACTAATTTATCCTGATCGAAATCAAAATAAGTAGCTTCCCAATTGTTCAGTAAGGTAAGCCTGCTTCCTTTGCCATCAGCTAAAGTATAATTTCGAAGCCAGTTTTGCAGGTTACGGCTTCCTTTTCCTGTACCTTCAAAAGAAAGAGTATAAATGAACTTTGGAGTTTCAAAATTGGTATTAGGATTTAAATGGTAGGCAGATTGGTAGGGGTTAATACCTGCCACAAGGTGCATATTTTTATATACATCTGTTTCAAACTGGACGGCATAATTCCCGTTCCAGGCTATTTGTCCCATTAGCACGGCTCCTTCTGTTTCTGTGGCCGGACGGTCAAAAGCAAGCATAAAGTTTTGTGAGCCGTGAAGATTTTCGCGAGTTCCCAACCTGGATTGTATCGTGTGCATACCTTGTTTAAGTTGAGTGAGTTCGGGTTGCATTTCCTTGGCCCAGGAACCGTTGTAGCTTGTAAGATAATAGTTTTTATCAAAGAAATACAGATTGGCCGAAGCGTACTTGTTTAAGATTACTTTCCCTTTTTCCTGATGTTTGATAACAGCCCATTGTTCTATCACGTCTTCATTTTTCCATGTTTTGAAAAACAGATCAACGTAAAAAGGATATACCGGATCTTTGAGCGTGATGCTGGTTAGTGTTGCGTTGTCTTCTGTTTTAGTTACTGTGTGTTTTTCATATTTCAGGTCAATAGAATTGTTACCATCTGCATGCACTACGGCAATTGCAGGCTCTACAAAGTTGTTATTGATGCCCCCAACGGTGTATGCCATCGTGTTGGATGATGCGCCTTCAGATCTCATATTGTTTGCTTTTCCACTACTTGCATATTCGTTGCTGTTAGCAAGGCTCTTGCCCGAATAAATAATTTTCAGATGATTGGCAGGGTCAGCTTGCAATACGATAGCAACATTTTCAGTCTCGATGGGAATAGTTGTTTGCGCATTTACAATAATCGTTGTCGAAAATACCATCAGCAAGATGGAGAAAAATTTAAACTTCTTTTGTGTCATAATTATTTATTTCGATTGGGGAATAATTTTAATCAATCGGGAATCACTTTTTTCTGTGATCCATAAAAAATCATCTTTGCTCTTGTCTAAGCGATCCAGCAATTCGTCTGTTAAAAAATCTTTCATCACATACCCAGTGCCTTCTTTTAATCCCAATTTTTTTCGGGTCAATAACTGATGATAATCAGTTTTGAGATTGAAGTTGAATGAAGATAATAATATTGTATCTCCGGGAAGATAAAAACAAAGTTGTTGATCCTGAGTTAGGCCATCAGCTGCTTTCAAAGGAGTAAAAGCCCGGGGATGGGCAAAGTAATCCGTTACGTTTTTATTGTTTAGATATTTTTTTGCTCGTTCTGCTGCCACTGGTTTTCGATAGTCGGAGCCATCACCCAGAATACTTCCCAACGAGATTAAAGCGAACAATCTGGCTCTGATATCTCTGTCAGACAACCCGGCATGTTGCTGAAAATTTTTCATAACTAATACATCCAGATTGGTATAGGGAACAATAGTGCCTTGCATCCAACCCAGATGGCTATTGGTGATCATAGATGACGCTGTCCCTCCATAGTGTGGGAAGTCAGACATGTCGTCTCTGAAATGAGAGTAGATATCTGTGGAAAGAAATCGGGCGTGGGCGTATTGAGATGGAAAGGTAGGGGAAATGGCCTGAGTGATGAACACATCCGGCCCCAGAATGGAATCAATCAGGTTTTTAAGCATTTTCATGCCATAGTTATAGGCTTGCATTCCTGATCGGATTTTTGCATTATAATGGAACGGTGTCTCAAGTGCTCCTGCCGTAAGGAAATCAATTTTCAAAAATTTTGCGTTAATTTCTTTTGCTTTTGTTAGTTCTGCAATGATACGCTGACGAGTGGCCGGATGTGTAGGATCGAGTGGGAAAGCTCCAAAGCTGCCATCCTTGTAAATGATGGTTTTCCCATTGTTGTCTTTCAGACTTGCATCTTTAATATAGTAATCGGTATGTTGTAGTTTGTCTTTATCTACCCTGTCTTTCCAGGTCCATATTGCAAAGGGTATAAAATAAAACCCCATTTGTTGATGATGTTTTTGCGCATAAGAGCTAATAGTTTTGAGCATACTCGTATTGTAGATGCCTTGATCATAGGAATCAATACTTAGTACCGGCTGGTTGTTATTAAAGTTTTTAAGCGAATAAAGAAAGTCGGATATTTTAGCAACGCCAGAAGGCATCATGATGCTTTTATGCCCCAGAACATTTTCGACGCCAAAACTATTCCAGTAGAAAGGAGCTGGCTTATCCCATTTCAAAGCACCAGATAGTGTGGCCTGTACTTCGCCGTATTGTCTGAATGCGTTACTGGTATTTGTTTGGACACCGATGAAAATAAGTGGTGCAAACATCACTTTTCCTTTCATAGAACCGTGAGCTACCACATCATGCGTGCCATCGTAGCCGCCATATGCGTTCGGGCGAATTTTGTTATCAGCAGTAGCTGCACCACCATATACAACCAATGTGTTTAACATGCCCGTTTCGTTTCCAATTGAATACTGAATTCCGGTTTTCCAGAAGTCATGGGTCAGGCTGCCGA
>JBDHYK010000003.1:0-40197 GCA_039811305.1 Niabella sp. | reverse complement strand
TTTAACACTCTGATTGTCAACTGTCAACTCGACCGAAGGGAGAGATCTCATGAATAAAGAATTATCAACTGTCATCTCGACCGAAGGGAGAGATCTCATGAATAAAAAATTATCAACTGTCGTCTCGACCGAAGGGAGAGATCTCCTGAATAAAGAATAAGATCTCTCATTCCACTTCGTTCCATTCGAGATGACGATCTATTTTTCCACGTCGTTCCATTCGAGATGGCTGATACCCGTCGTTGCCTATCAAATTCTATTTAACACTCTGATTGTCAACTGTCAACTCGACCGAAGGGAGAGATCTCATGAATAAAGAATTATCAACTGTCATCTCGACCGAAGGGAGAGATCTCATGAATAAAAAATTATCAACTGTCATCTCGACCGAAGAGAGAGATCTCATGAATAAAGTATAAGATCTCTCATTCCACTTCGTTCCATTCGAGATGACGATCTATTTTTCCACGTCGTTCCATTCGAGATGGCTGATACCCGTCGTTGCCTATCAAATACTATTTAACACCCTGATTATCAACTGTCATCTCGACCGAAGGGAGAGATCTCATGAATAAAGAATAAGATCTCTCATTCCACTTCGTTTCATTCGAGAAGATTGGCATTATCTCAGTTAACGTATTCTTTCTTTTTATTCAAGCCACATTTATTAAGATATTCGCTTAAAGCCCTTGATTGTTCTCGACAGCGACAGACTGAAGTACAATTTTGAACAGAATAGCAAGTAGTATGCACATTCAGGACTTTTCTCTCTGCCCTTTTTCAGTTTTAAAATCCTGATCTGTTTTTTTATTCAAAAAAGAATTTCTTCAAAATATTTTATTGTACCTTAGCTTTTGAATTTTCACATATCTGAACTAATATTGTACTCTTAATCAATCATCTGTGAAGTTATCCCCGTTATTATCCCGCTTTCTAATAGAAAATAAAAAGCTGAGCTTACCAGGTATCGGCACCTTTCATGCAGAAGTAGATCCAATTGCTGATCCCGACAGTAAAAAAGGAAACCCTGCAATAAAAATCCGGTATCAAAATGAAAAGATTACGTCGTTTTCTCCAGAATTGGTAAATTTTATTGCTAAAGAGACGGGGAAAATGAAAGTGCTGGCAGATTCCGACCTAACCTCGCAGTTAGATGATGTGATCCAATACCTAAATACCGGTAAAATCTACCAGCTACAAGGAATTGGATCCCTGATAACCAAACCAGACAATAGCGGATACTATTTTGAACCGGAAACCTCCGTTACCGCCACAAAGAAGAAAGAACCTGTGGTTGTAGAAAAAACAACGATTCCCCCGGCGTTCATTGATGATAAGCCTTCGCCCTCGAAAAATAAAAAATCCCTCATCATCCTAAGCCTTTTAACAGTTCTCGCCGTTATTGCTACAATCTGGTTTTATTATAAAAACTATAGTGATGATGCTGCCACGGTTCCCGATGAAACCGCTACAGCCACCGAAACAAACAAAGTAGTACCTGAAGCAGCTGCTAAAACAGAACCTGCTTCAACAGTGCCGATAAGACCCGCCGGCAGTACAGGCTCTTATAAATTTATTTTAGAAACAACAGAACAGCCGCGTGCATCGAAGCGCTTGGCACAGCTTAAATCGTTTGGCTGGGATGTAGCACTTGAAACAAGCGATTCGGTTCATTACAATATTGTAACCAGCTTACCGGCAAGCGGCTTGGATACCACTAAGGCAAAGGATTCTCTTTCAAGGCTTTATGGGAAAAAGGTGCAAATTGCCCCCTAACGCTTTTTACCAGGTTCTATAAACATTCCCGAAAATCTTTTCCCGTCTAATTTATTAGACAAAGAACCTTCTCCCTGGTAAACAGAACGACCCACCGTATTACCACCTGGGTCAGCAGCAATATAGCTTCCGGTAGAAATATAATTTAATGCCTGTTTTAAACAAGGATCATTTGGGTTGCCCCAGTTTAAGTTTACACCGTCACCTGCTTCTTTGTCGGGTTTGATGCCTGTGTAATAATCGGAACTGCCAGCGGCATTTATTGTTCTGAAGGAAGCCGCGTAGAATGCTACCTTATTGAACAATTCAATCGGGAAATATCCAACAGGTTTGCCCCGGGTGGTACTTCCGATTGTGCGAACATTCATAACCGTTCGTAAATTATTAATTAGCAATTCACTGGCAGATGCACTGTTACTTGTTGTAATAAAAAATACTTGTGACAAATTGAGGCTACCCATACCCGTTTTATTAAACTTTGTCGTATTGTTGACCAAGGCAAAAGAACCGTTCGACCAGCCAAACCTTGCCTTTAATAAAGGGAATTTATCGTTTTGCATTAATGGATTAAACTCGTATTGATACATCACCTTGCCGGTGGAGTTCTGTGGAGCAATAATGTTTGCCAACATGTCCTGAGTTTCGGTAGATCCTCCCAGATTATTCCTCAAATCCACAATCAATTCGGTAATTGCCGAATTAATAAATTTATTAAACGAGGTTACTAATTCCTGCCTTGAAGGAAGGCCAAAAAAGGAGTTGAATACCAGATATCCTACTTTTTTACCCGAGTTGAGTGTAAAAACACTATCTAATAAAACAGAGTTCGCCTGATATTCTGCTTTTGTAAGCAAAAGAGTTTGGGGGCTACCGTCGCCTTTCAAAAATTCAAGAGATGCACTGCTGGCATTCCCAAAAAGCAGACCATTGAGTATGTCAAAACTTGTATCCGAGTAGTCTAAAAGAGTCCCGTTAATTTTATTTAATATCCAACCTCTTGTTACACCCGCCTTCCCCGCAGGAGAATCTTTATAAGTATAGGTAACAAACCACTTAATGTCCGTGGCGTTGATGTAGGCGGCTTTCACCCAAAAACCGTAATCGCCAGCCTGCCCGGTTTGTATTCCATCTGATTCTTCCTTGCTGGTTGCAAAGCTAAACCTGTCTATATTCGTCCCCGACAACGGTCTCAGAGCCATCATCACGTTATCGGCGGTTTCAATAAGGTCGGCACCTTTATACTGCCGGGGATTAAACTTATCATATTTTATTTCTACAAGGCTGCTGTCGCCCCATAACGACTGGTACTTGGTGTTCCACAGATAAACTTCTTTAGAAAACAAATAAGCAGAATCTGCTGTTAGATCCAACTGTGTAGGTGCCGAGGGCAAAGCTTCCACCTTATAGTTATTGATGGCATTGGCTAAGCGCAACGAATCCTTGTTAATAACTGGCGGTGTAACGGGTGGTGGTGTAACGCCTCCATTATTTTTCTTACAAGATACCGTAAAAACCATAATAAGGAGGGAACCGATTAGCAGTATTTTTTGCATAAAAAAATTATCGAATAAGTAAAAAAATTTGGCTCAAAGATATAATTATTTATAGACAATGCGTTGCTAAAAATGCTGCATAAAAAAATAGATTTAACAATAATTTATTTTTTGCTGATTCCGTTTTTATGCAGTATTTTTCAAGTCAGTAAAATAATGCTACTAAAATGAGACGTTCCGAAATCAGGAAAGAAAGAGCGCTGGAGTACCACGCCAAAGGCCGACCCGGCAAAATAGAGGTGATCCCTACCAAACAGGCCAAAACTCAACGAGATTTGTCTTTAGCCTATTCGCCCGGTGTAGCCATCCCCTGCTTAGAAATTGCCAAAAAGAATGAAAATGTGTATAAATACACCGCTAAGGGAAATTTAGTGGCCGTAATCAGCAATGGAACTGCTGTTTTGGGCTTAGGCGATATTGGCCCCGAGGCCAGCAAACCCGTAATGGAAGGAAAAGGGGTTTTATTTAAGATTTTTGCTGATATTGACGTGTTCGACATTGAAATAAATGAAAAAGATCCCGTTAAACTCGTGGAAATCGTCAAAGCACTTGAGCCAACTTTTGGTGGTGTTAATTTGGAAGATATAAAGGCACCCGAATGCTTTTATATTGAAGAGCGATTGAAAAAGCAACTCAAGATACCGGTGATGCACGACGACCAGCATGGAACGGCAATTATTAGTGCAGCGGCGCTCATCAACGCACTTGAAATTCAAAAAAAGAAAATCGAAAAAGCAAAATTTGTGGTCAATGGTGCCGGAGCTGCGGCCATGGCCTGCGTGATGCTGTATCAGGAAATGGGCGCCCGACCCGAAAACTTTGTCATGTTCGATTCTAAAGGTACCCTGCACAAGGGGCGCACCGGGCTGGACGAGTTTAAATCAAGATTTGCCATTGCCCCAAAAGATTGCACGCTTAGGGAAGCAATGAAAGGAGCCGACGTTTTCATCGGCCTGAGTGCCGCTAATATTTTAGATGCCGCAATGATTAAAAGCATGGCTAAAAACCCTATCGTATTTGCAATGGCCAATCCCGATCCCGAAATCACATGGGAATTGGCTACCAGCACCCGAAAAGATATTATAATGGCTACCGGTAGAAGTGATTATCCGAACCAGGCCAACAATGTATTGGGATTTCCTTACATTTTTCGCGGAGCCCTGGATGTTAGAGCCGTGCAAATTAATACCGAAATGAAATTGGCTGCCGTAAAAGCCCTTGCAGATCTGGCAAAAACACCTGTGCCCGATATTGTGAATTTAGCCTACAACGAGCAAAACATTGCTTTTGGACCAAACTACATCATTCCCAAGCCCTTAGATCCCCGCCTGCTGGCAACCGTAGCGCCTGCTGTTGCAAAAGCTGCCATGGATTCAGGAGTAGCCAATACGGCCATCACAGACTGGGATGAATATGCCACCCAACTCAATAAAAGATTGGGAATTGATAACCAGGTATTAAGAATTTTGGGAAATAAGGCAAAAAGCGATCCGAAACGGGTGGTTTTTGCAGAAGCCGAACACATCATTATATTAAAAGCCGCGCAATTGGTTTGGGAAGAAGGTATTGGCATCCCCATCCTTTTAGGCGACAGAAAACTAATTGCAAGCATAGCGCATGAAAATCAGATTGATCTGGCTGATATGCAAGTATTAGATCCACGCAGCGATAAAGACAAAACCAAGACGAAAGAATACGGTGAACTGTTCTATACAAAAAGAGCAAGAAAGGGTTTCACCCGTGTAGAAGCACTAAAAATAATGAAGAACCGTGATCATTTTGGCTGTATGATGGTGGAATGTGGCGATGCGGACTGTATGATTTCGGGCCTCACGAAAAAATACGAAGAAACCCTCCGACCTGCTTTACAGATCATCGGTACCGCACCCGGTGTGAAAAGAGTAGCAGGAATGTACCTGATCATGACGAATAAAGGGCCTCTATTTCTGGCCGACACAACCGTCAACTTCAGCCCTAATGCCGAAGAGCTTGCAGAAATTGTACTGCTAACCGCCCGAGAAGTAAAAGCTTTTAATATTGAACCCCGTATCGCTATGCTCAGCTACTCTAATTTTGGAAGTAGCAATACAGAAGAAGCAAAATTAGTTGCCAATGCCCGGGAAATAGTAAAAAGCATAGAACCCGGCCTTATTGTTGATGGAGAAATGCAGGCAGATGTGGCTCTAAACAATAAACTGCTATCGGAGCTGTATCCATTCAGCGACTTGGTAGAAAAAGATGTAAACACATTAATTTTTCCCAATCTGGTGTCTGGAAACATTGCTTATAACCTGTTAAAGGAAATAGGCGCTACAGACACGATTGGCCCCATCGTACTGGGCTTAAACAAACCCGTACATGTATTGCAATTAGGCAGTTCAGTAAGTAATATTGTAAATATGGCCATGATTGCAGTGATTGATGCACAGTTAAAACAGAAACAGATAGCAAAAACTAAGAAAAAATAACCATCTTTGAACCTAAATTATCCGTGATTTGAAAATCCTTACAGAGTTTGGCCAATTTATCAGAATGCTGGGCAGCATGTTTCACAAACCGGAAAACTATCGGATGTACTGGAAAGAATTTATGCTGCAATGCAATGGCATCGGCATCAAATCTTTGGGAATTGTTGCATTAATTTCGATTTTCTCCGGCGCAGTATCCACCATTCAAACCTCTTACCAAATTGTAAACCCCCTGATTTCCAAAACAACAATTGCCCAGGTTGTTAGGGATACGGTTATTTTAGAGTTTGCACCTACCCTCACTTGTATTGTGCTGGCAGGCGTTGTGGGTAGCCGCTTAGCCAGTGAGCTGGGCAATATGCGTGTTAGCGAGCAAATAGATGCACTTGAAATAATGGGCATCAATACGAAAGGCTATTTAGTACTGCCAAAAATTTTAGCCGGCGTTATCACAATTCCTTTATTGATCATGATTGCGATGGCTGTGGGTATTTACGGAGGACGCCTGGCCGGACTGGCAGCAGGTATTATTGACCCTGCTATATATGATATTGGTTTGGGGATGGATTTTAACGGGTATAATGTGTTTTTTGCGCTGTTAAAAAGCTTTGTTTTTGCCTTTTTTATTACCGCAGTACCCTCTTTTTATGGCTACCATGTTAAAGGAGGCGCCTTAGAAATTGGGCAAACCAGTACCCGTGCCGTTATTGTAACTTGTGTTTTATTATTATTTGCCGATTATGTGTTATCAGCGCTTCTGCTGTAACCGAACAACTTGAACAAATGGTAGAAGTAAGAAATATAAATAAAAGTTTTGGCTCAAAAGCAGTTCTGCAGGGTGTGGATGCCATTCTAAGCGAGGGACAATGCAACCTGATTATCGGCGCCAGCGGTTCGGGTAAAACTGTTTTTATGAAATGCATGGTTGGATTAATTCAACCCGACCTGGGTGAAGTACTCTATGACGGGAGAGACTTTATCAATATTTCAGAACATCAGAAAAAAGAAATCAGGAAGCAATTGGGAATGTTGTTTCAGGGAGGCGCCCTTTTCGACAGCCAAACGGTAGGGCAAAACGTAATGTTCCCGTTAGACATGTTTTCAAATGATAAATACGCCCAGAAAAGGAAGCGGGTAACTGAGGTTTTAGACAGGGTGCAGCTATCAGAGGATGTGTATTTCAAGTATCCGGCTGAAATAAGCGGCGGTATGAAAAAAAGGGTGGCCCTGGCAAGAGCCATCGTACTTAATCCCAAATATCTTTTCTGTGATGAACCCAATTCAGGGCTGGATCCGCAGACCTCGTTGGTTATTGACAAGTTGATTCAGGAAATTACCCGAGAATATAATACCACAACTATTGTGAATACCCACGATATGAATAGTGTGATGGAAATTGGCGATCATATTATTTATATGTACCAGGGTCGCAAAGAATGGGAAGGAACCAATAAAGATATTATTTTTAGCAAAAATGAGCGGTTGAACGAATTTATTTTTGCCTCAGACTTTTTAAAAGATGCTAAAGATATGCGCACAATACAGGAAACAGGCGAAATTCCAGACGATATCAAGGAAGAACTCAAAGATGTTCTTGAAGAAAATCTTAATATAGACCTGAATGCGGATGGAAAAATTGGGCCAAACCCAACAGAATCATAAACCATTCATTCAAAAACGATTACATTTGCCACTCTTAACAATTACTTTCTAATTTATTTTATGTCGGTTTTAGTAAATCAACACTCAAAAATTATTGTACAGGGGTTCACGGGTACGGAAGGTACTTTTCATGCTACCCAGATGATAGAATACGGAACCCAGGTGGTGGGCGGTTGCACACCCGGTAAAGGAGGTAGTACCCATTTGGATCGGCCGGTTTTCAATACAGTGGCCGAAGCGGTTGCAACCACCGGAGCGAATGTCAGCATCATTTTTGTACCGCCTGCCTTTGCTGCCGATGCAATAATGGAAGCAGCCGAAGCAGGAATCGCATTGGTAGTTTGCATTACCGAAGGCATACCTGTACAGGATATGGTAAAGGTTAAAAACTACCTTAAAAGTACCAAAACCCGTTTGATTGGGCCCAACTGCCCAGGTGTAATTACCGCAGCAGCCTGTAAAGTGGGTATTATGCCCGGTTTTGTTTTTAAAAAAGGCCGGGTTGGCGTTGTTTCTAAATCAGGTACGCTCACCTACGAAGCAGCAGATCAGGTAGCGAAAGCCGGTTTGGGTATCAGCACGGCAATTGGTATTGGCGGCGACCCCATTATTGGCACAACCACCAAAGAAGCCATCGAGTTGTTTATGAACGACGAAGATACAGACGCCATAGTGATGATTGGTGAAATTGGCGGGTCAATGGAAGCAGAAGCAGCTTATTGGATTAAAGAAAACGGAAATAAGAAACCAGTTGTTGGATTTATAGCAGGACAAACTGCCCCTCCCGGGCGCAGGATGGGCCATGCCGGTGCGATTGTAGGAGGTGCCGATGATACCGCGGCTGCCAAAATGAAAATTATGAGCGAATGTGGTATTCATGTTGTAAGCAGTCCGGCCGATATTGGAATCAAAATTGCAGGAGTGCTTCAATAATCTCATCCTATAGTTTGCATAATTAATTGCATACCAATTGTTTATGAATTCCATTCAGTATCTTCCGTTAGAAAAATTGAGGATTGCCGCTCCTGTAACCCGAATTTCATTTATAAAAACTGCCTGCACCAACAAAAATGTGCTGGATCTGGGATGTTATGACGAAACCGCTTTAACAAAAAAGAATTCGGGGTTTTACCTGTTCGACGAAATATCGCTGGTTTCCAAAACACATATTGGTGTGGACATTGCCGCAGAAATGCCAGATGAAGGGATTATGTTCTCACCGGTTGTTCGAATGATTAAGGGCGATATCTACGATCTGGAACAGTTGGATTTTAATTCCAACGAAATAGAAACTATTGTGGCGGGAGAGCTGATTGAGCATTTGCCGGACACACTACGGTTTCTTAAAAAGATGAAAACCGGGTTTCAAGGCAAAAACCTGCTTTGTACCACACCAAATAGCACTTCTTTTTTCAATATCGTATTGGCTTTTTTGAAACGAGAATCAGCGCATAAAGATCACCTTCAGGTGTATTCTTTCAAAACACTCAATACCCTGTGTATGCAGGCAGGCTTTGAGAGTTGGCAAATAATTCCCTACCATGTGAAGTTTACAGAAATGATTCTGAACTCCAAAGGTTTCCGAAAAATGTTTGTAAAATTTGCTGAAAAATGTGTAAACCTTGTGGAATCTTTATTTCCGATGACATCTGGTGGTTATATTGTTGATATCAAAATATAAGCCTCCAGACTGTTCTACCCCGCCTTAGAAACGATCTGAGGGTCAAATGCTTCTTTCCAGGCCAAAATGCCCCCTTCAACATTTACGGTTTTTTTATACCCTAAACCATCCAAAATCATGCAGGCGGTAGCGCTTCGTTTGCCACTACGACAATGAATGATGATTTCCTGATCTTTTAAAGGCTCTAATTCTTCCAGTTCCATTCTTTGGAATTTTCCAAGAGGAATCAGTGGAACTCCTATATTGTATTCTTCATACTCCGAAGGCTCCCTGCAGTCAATCACATGAAGCTGCTCTCCGAGATCTAATCTTTTTTTTAATTCTTGTACCGTGATGGTTTCCATTTAATTTTTATTTGTTGATTTTTTGAATTGTGTATTCGAACTATCAGTTGGTTTTGTATCGTTTGTGTTAGAGACTTCGGGCTTTTCTAAACTAAGCCATACGTCCATCGTTTGCCCTTCGCGGATGGTGCGCGCATGTCCTTCATCGTCGAACCTTTCAGGATTCTGGCGATTAACAAAAGCATTTAACGTGTCTTTAATTTCCGGGGCAGCAATGATGGCTCCCAGGCTTATACCCTTACTGTCCATCAGAGCTTTTGCTTCTGCATAGCTCAATCCTACCAGATCCGGAATTGCTAAAACCTTCTGGCCTATCCCACTACCAATCACCAAACTTATCCGGCTTCCCATTTTAATTTGGGCACCTGGCTGGATGGGAACGCCATTAAATAACTGCTCTAAAACAGAATTTACCGCAAAATCGGGTCGGAAGGTAGTATCGCCCAATAATAAGCCATTATTTTTCAAAATCATTTGCGCGTTTCTAAGACTGAGCCCCAAAATTCTGGGCATTTCTATCAGCGGAGCTTCTGCCCTGTTTACGGTCAGATACACACTACGGGCAGATTTTACAACCTCAAACTCATCGGGGATCTGCCGAATTACCTGCAAAGGCTTTAGGCTATCAATATAAATACTGTCCTGTACTTCCACGTGAAAACCGCGTGCTTCAAGAAGTTTTTGAGCTTCTGCCAGCGATTTTCCCAGAACGGGCGGCACGGTTTTAGCATCGCCGTGGTTGGTAAACCAACCCAAAGAGAAAATAAATAACGCAAAAATTGCCAAGGCTAAAGCAAGGCCTGCCAAAACATTAACGAATAAGGATTTGTGGGTTATGAATTTAAACATCCTAATGAATTACGCGGTAAATATATAACTTACACGAAACATTCTTCTATTAGCAGGCTATAAAAATCTTTTAGTTCTATTCCATCGGCCTTTACCTGCATGGGTACAATGCTGGCTGCACTTTGGCCAGGAACCGTGTTTACTTCCAGCATATAAGGCCTGCCATCTGTTTCATTAAATATAAAATCTATACGAACAATACCCCGGCAATTAAAGGCTGCATAAACCTGTTTTGCTGTGGCTCTAAGCTTTTCTGCAATAGCCTCTTCTACCTGGGCAGGGGTTATTTCGGTAGAATGGCCGTCGTACTTAGCTTCAAAATCAAAAAAAGCTTTGTGATCGTGTGCTCTGACTTCGGTAATGGGCAGTGTTTTAATTGTTCCGCTCGCTTTGTACACGCCTACGGTAAATTCCCGGCCCTGCACCATTTCTTCTACTATTACCTGGCTATCTTCTTTAAATGCTTTTTCAATTGCAATAGGTAACTCTTCGGAGGTAGTCACCTTGCTCATGCCAATACTGGAACCGCCATTGTTCGGTTTTACAAAAAGAGGAAGCTGACATTGAGCCAAAATATCATCAACTGAGTAATTGGAATGTTGAAAAAGCAAAACTGACGCTGCAACGGAAATACCTGCTTTTTTGGCTACCGATGTACCATAACTTTTGTTGAAGGTAATGGCGGAGGTGGCTGCCCCGCAGCCGGTATAGGGTATTTGCAGCATGTCGAAATAGCCTTGCAATTTGCCATCTTCGCCCGGAGTGCCGTGCAGGGCTATAAATACAGCATCAAACTTTACAGGGTTTCCCTCATGAAATATTGAAAAATCATTTTTGTCAACCGGTGTGTTTTCTCCTTCTTCGGGTTCGTAAAACCATCCTGAGGGGTTGATGTCTATTTTAAAAACCCGATACTTTTCCTTGTCTAAACTATTGCCAATAGCAATAGCTGTTTTGTAGGATATTACGGACTCGCCAGAATACCCACCAGTAACCAAAGCAATATTCCTTTTCATAATTTTGATACGCAAATACGATCCCTATGCCGTATAAAAATACAACAAATAGGTTTTATGTTCGTCAAAAAAGCAGATTACGCGTGCAGCCTGTCTTTTTTGGCTAACAGTTCTTCCACGGTTTCCTGATAAGCTTCATCAGGTACACAACAGTCAACAGGGCAAACGGAAGCACACTGAGGTTCTTCGTGGAAGCCCTGACATTCGGTACATTTATCAGGAACAATGTAGTAAATATCTACGCTTACAGGGGCATTTTTCGCATCTGCATCAATAACACTTCCGTCGGAAAGTGTATATTGTCCTGTAACGGTGGTTCCATCGGCCATGGCCCATTCTACCCCACCCTCATAAATTGCATTATTAGGACATTCGGGTTCGCATGCTCCGCAGTTAATACATTCTTCAGTGATAATAATCGCCATAATGTGATATTTATTGTTATAAAACTATTTTTGTTTAATTTCTGAATACAAATTTACTAAATCTTATGAATTTATCTCATCGCATTGAATTGTTGGTAAAGTTAGGACAATACATTACATCAAACGAAAAAGATTGGCAAAAAATTAAAGAAAAAGCTTTCGATGCCAACCCCTGGTTTCTGCCGGAATTCATAGAACAGGCAACTAAGAATATTGCAGAAACGTTTTTACAGGAACCTGTGCTAAAAAACTGGGTGGCCCCCTACCCCCAAATTGGCGAGGGTCTTCATCCTCCCCGGCTCATAGGCATTGTAATGGCAGGAAATATACCACTCGTCGGTTTTCACGATTTTCTATCTGTGTTCATCACCGGCAATAAAAGTAGGATAAAAGCTTCCTCAAAAGACGAAGTACTGATTCATCATCTTGTAGAAAAACTAATTAGCTGGCAACCCGAACTGGAAAATTGGATTCAGTTTGGTACCCTGCTTAAAGGTTGTGATGCGTACATTGCAACCGGAAGCGCCACTACCGCAGAACATTTTAGATACTATTTTGGGAAATATCCTCACCTGATCCGACACAACAGAACATCGGTAGCCATTCTCGATGGTAATGAAACACCAAAAGAACTGGAAGCACTCGCAGATGATGTATTTCTTTATTTTGGTATGGGTTGCAGAAATGTTACCAAATTATATGTGCCTAACGAATACCCATTTGAACCTCTGATAGAACTGTTTAAAAAATACAATTATTTTGCTGACCTACATAAATACAAAAACAATTATGATTACAACTTAGCCTTGCACGTACTCAATAAACAATTTTATATGAGTACAGGTAGCCTTTTATTGATAGAGCATCCACACATTTTTTCACCTGTTGGTCAGTTGCACTACGAATACTACACCAACAAAGATCTTTTAACTACAACATTAAAGGCGCATCCAAATATTCAATGTATTGTTGGGAAAGAATTTGTGCCCTGGGGTATGGCACAATGTCCTGCAATTGATAACTATGCTGATGGCGAGAATACTCTGCAATTTTTAGTAAGCCTGGCCCTTACCTGATGCAAAATCATGCGCCTGAAACAGTGAAAACAATGCCTGCCAACCGTTTCATTAACAAAGTACGAAAGTTTTAGTAAAACTTTGTTAAACTCAAATTTTGCGTTGCACAAAATGACTGACAGTTTGTTACTTTGTAGGATAAAGGCATAATTTTTGAAAACAGAAAACAAAAATAACCACAATTATGAAATTGAAACAATTACTTTTAGTAGTATTAGTTAGTGTGCTGACCGTACTGGCGACCATTTATTTATATGGCAAATTTAACAAACAAAGTAGTACCGTAGGAATGCCGGTGGATGGGAAGTTCCCTGCAAACTATGCTGGCTTTTTCGACAATAAAGGCAATGCAGCCGACCCAACCGATTTTACGAAAGCTGCAGAGTCGGCCATTCCCACAGTCGTTCACATTAAAACAAAAATACCCGCAAAAAAAATCACCAATAATTTGCCCAACAACCGAAACAGAGGGTACGACCCCTTTGAAGATTTCTTTGGCGACATGTTTGGCGGCAGTTTTGGACCACAAATCAAACCCGAACAAAGAGCTTCGGGTAGTGGCGTAATCATCAGTCAGGACGGATACATCGTTACCAATAATCACGTCATTTCTGATGGGGCTGATGGAGTAGCCCCCGAGATTAAAGTAACCCTGAATGAAGGCAAAAAAACTTATACCGCTAAGGTAGTGGGTCGCGATGCGAGTACCGATATTGCAGTTTTAAAAATTGAAGCGGCCAAACTCCCTTATATGATCTACGGAAACTCCGACGATCTTAAACTTGGCCAGTGGGTATTGGCTGTTGGATATCCCTTTACACTTGAAGCCACCGTAACTGCCGGTATTATAAGTGCTAAAGGCAGAAGCATTGGCATCAACAGTTCACAAAGCAATTCCCCGGTTGAATCATTTATCCAAACGGATGCCGCCGTGAACAGCGGTAATAGTGGTGGCCCTTTGATCAACACCAACGGCCAATTAGTGGGTATCAATTCTGCAATCTACAACCCAGGCACCAATACCTATGCGGGTTACTCTTTTGCCATCCCTGTAAATATTGTAAAAAAAGTGGTGAATGATATTATAAAGTTTGGCGATGTAAAACGCGGTTATCTTGGCATTACCTACTCTCCGGATCAGCAACAGAACGATGACTATTTAAAGAGAGCTGGTTTGCAAAGTGGGCAAGGCGTTTATGTAATGGGGGCTCCTTCGGATGGTGGCGCTGCCAAAGCCGGTATTAAAAAAGGAGATATTGTAACCAAACTTAACGATCGGCCAGTTTCTACCGGTTTGGAAATGTCAGGGCAAATAGCCAGCTCGCAACCCGGAGATAAAATTAAAATCAACTTTATCAGAAACGGTAAGGAAAATAGTACGATGGTTACTCTAAGTGGCCAACCAAGTAAAGTGGATGTATCCAACGCGGAGGTTATTCAGGACAATTTAGGCGTAGAGCTTAAGAACTTCGACTCCAAACAAGCAGCGAAATACCGTGTGGAAGGTGGTGTAGAGGTACTGAGCATTAATCCAAAAGGCCCTCTTGGAAGAACCCGAATGGAAAAAGGCTTTGTGATTACCAATGTAAATGGGAAAAATGTAAAAAGCATTGAAGAGTTAGGCGCGGCATTTGGTAACAGAAAAGGCAGTGTGGTAGAACTTTCGGGTATTTATCCGGGGTACAGCGGAGTCTATTCGTATCAGATCAATCTGGACGGAGAGGATGATGGCAATGTGTTCTAAATTGAAATTTAATTAAAGAATTTAAAAAGGTCTGCTTGGCAGGCCTTTTTTATTTGTGTAACTTTACGTAAAGTCAGAAATATGATAAGAAAAATAGTGATCCTGACGGATTTTTCGGAAAATGCTACGCATGCCGCGTTTTACGCATGTGGTCTGGCTAAAAATATGGGAGCCCCTTCCATCGTACTTTTACATACTTTCAATCCTGCTGCTTTGCTTTCACCCAACGATATGAGTTCGCTTTTAGCACCCATAGAAGCAACGGGCGTATTTACAAATTATGAATGGGCGGCAGAGCAAATTACCATTTTAAAAAAAGAAAAGTTAGAAGAACTAAACCGACTAAAAGCAACATTGCTGCCCTTACTACAGCCCGATCTCGAAATTCAATGTATTGTTGAAACAGGAAGCCTCAACGATGTGGTCAATCAAATGAATGATGTTGAAAAAATAGATCTCGTTGTTATGGGAATAAAAGGCAGGTCGGGGTTGGAAAAAATGCTAATTGGTAGTAATGCCATAAAAGCTATTGAACATCTCCGATGCCCTTTATTAATCGTTCCTTTATTAGCCCGGTTAGAACCGCCTCAAACAATTCTACTGGCATCTGATTTAAGAAATTTGAATCCGTTGGCGCAGTCCCAGTTAGACACAATACTGGAGAGTGTGGCAACCAAGCTCATTGTACTAAACATCATTCCAGAAGATGCGGATATCGGTTCTATAAAAAAGAAATTAGCTCCGTTTCAACAACTTTTTATTCGATACACCCCTGAGTTTCATTTTAAAACCAATGAACGCGATGAGTTGGAAATGGCGATACACAATTTTGCTATCGAGCACCAGGCTTCCCTGATAATTTCGTTGCACCACACCAGAAATTTTTTTCAGAGTCTTTTTCAAAAAAGTGTTACACGCGAGCTGGCCTGGCATAGCACCCTACCCTTGTTATCTATTGTTATGCGGTAGTTTTTTGGCAACCAAATAGTTATAAATCTATTTTTAAAAAAAACTATTCGTTGCAAAGGAATCTCCCACAATAAAGACAGCATTCCCCCTGCCGTAACTGAATAACAAAAGCCCTGAAAATAAATTCAAGGCTTCTGTTGATACTCACCAAATATGAAGAAAACAAACTACTGTTCAAAAAACTCAATCACCCGCCATTCTGCCTGTTGGTACAAGTTTCCACCATTGTTTGCACCGACTAATATTCTGTAATATTTATAGGCGGTGGAGTTTGCAAACTCATAACGAATGGTCATAAATCGGGCAGAAAAGGATTGGCCGTTTTGGGTATCGAGGGTGGTCCAGTTGGTGCCATTATCCGACCCTTGAAATTGCCAGTTTTTCAGATCCCGGTCAGGAGCATCATTGGCGGATGTAATCGTATAAGCCCCCAGTACAATCGGATTGGGGAAACTAAGCTGAAACCAAAGTCCCTGAGCTATTTTGGGTTGTGCATCAAAAAGCAAAAACTTCGTGTTACTATTATTGTCAACGAGTTTAGGCGAATTTTCGTTGGCATTACTGGTATTCTCGTGGCTAACTGAAAGTGTAGCCTGGCTGGTTACATCGCGTTCTGGTCGTACAATATTTTCAATTCTGAACCAAGCGGTATGTAGCGCTGAGTCAATCTTTTCGTTTCCGGCGGATAACAATGTAATAGGAAACATATATCGTTTTGAAATATCTAACTTTTTACTTTCAATGCTGATGGAAAGGGGTTCCGACGTTGTGTTTCCTTTTTTAATCGTAGAACTAAAACCCGTAATAGAATAACTACTTTTTGGCAAAAGAACATAGTTGGTTCCATTTTGCTGGTTAAAGTTGGCCACCCATTCTTCTTTTAAAGCAAATTCAACGGGGATATCCGACGGGCTTGCACGGGTTGATCCACCAAACGAGGCACCAAACCCTAATTTCCAGGGTTTGCTTGACATGGGTATTGAAAACGAATTTCTTCCATCAGCAGCCTGTGCCATCATCACCTTACCTGTATATCCTGGGTAAGAGCTAGTAAAGTTGCTTTTTTCGCAGGAAAAAAACAAAATGCTCATAATAACAAAAGTTATAATACTCAAGAATCTATTATCAATTATTTTCATGTGTAACATTTTTTAAATTTAGCGCTTGTCTGGAAATACGCAACAGACGTTAAGCAGATTGAAAACTATCATTCCTTGCTTTTTCAACTTACAAAATAAATTAGTACATCCATTTCGCTCGATTAAAATAAATTAGCAGCAGCGGATTCTACCAACCGGGATTTTGTTTAAGGTTTGTGTTTCTAAACGTTTCATCTAAGGTGATGGGGATAACCAACATGGCATTACGCCAGGGTCTTTTTTCTACCAGAAATCGTTCATACTTGACGCCCCCGGGAGCTCCCGCATCGCGTATTGCTTTCATCCCGTATATTTCGTCCTCTGTTTGCGCAGCAATCTTCCATCTTCTTACATCCCAAAATCTGTGGTTTTCTGCAAATAACTCAATGCGCCTTTCATTGCGTATTCTTTTTCTCATTTCCTGCTGGGGAAGTCCTTCTGGCAAGTCTGGCATACCAGCCCTACGCCGTATTGCATTGGTGTAGGTTGCGATATCCGCATTTCCGGGGGCATATTCGTTCAGCGCCTCTGCATAGTTGAGATAAAGCTCCGACAACCTGAATTTAATACCATCGGTAGTACGGGAGGTTTGTCCAACGGTTTGCGCTTCATCTACAAGTTTACGTTGGTAATACCCCGTTCTGGAATGGTCTGTGGCTGTACTGGCTTCATCTCTTCCGCCGGCATAGGTTTCTACGTTTCTACCTTTAAAAGAAGCCCCATTATATAAAATATCAGTATAAAATCTTGGGTCTCTATTTAGGTAGGGGGTAGCTGCATTATATAACGGTGAGCTGCCAATTGGTTGTCCGTCTTTCATTTCATAATCGTCCACCACATTTTGGGTAGGTGCAGCCGCTGACCATCCGCTATAGCCAAATGGGAAGTAGTGTCTTTCAAACTCCGATCCTCCTTCTTCATTCATCCGCACCCATAATACTTCTTTACTATTCCAGGGTTGTATATACATGTTCTTTCTTCCTGTGAGGTTTGTCTCCAGTTGATATCCGGCTCCGAGGCAATAATCAATAGCTGCTTTTGCTGCGTCTGCTGCAGTTTTCCATTTTGCGGGGTCGGAAGCACTTGTATTTTCCGAAATATCGGGAAATGGAGAATTTTTTCCACTGATCGCCCACAAGGGACTGGCAGAATACAAATAAATGCGAGATTTAAGAGCCAGGCAGGCAGCCTTGGTTACCCTGCCAAAATCCTGCGGGCGATACTGATAGCCTTCCACCTTTGAGTAGGCCATGTCGCAATCGGCAACAATTTGCGCTACACAAGAATCATAGGGGCTTCTGGCTCGTTTTAGTGATGCATTATCATTTGGGTCTTTAATAACTTTGTCAACAATAATTACGCCTCCAAATTGTCGAACCAGTTCAAATAGTGCCCAAGCCCGTAAATAATATACTTCACCGATGCGATTGCTCAAATCGCCTGGCCGATTCGGGTTGTCGGGTGTTTTATAGGTTTCAATTCCTTCCAGAATAGAATTTGCCTGCCGGATCATTACATAATAGTCGCGCCAGGTATTTCCAATAGGGTTGTCTGTAGGCGAAAGGGAACCTGCGTTAAATCGCATTGAAGCCATCCAGTTGGAAGCATCCTTTGCTTCATCCGTTGCCGAACTTAATTGATACCCCTGCAAATAACCATATACCTTTGGAAGTTTACTGTACAGGTTGTTGATCACCATATCCGTTTGATTGAATAAAGAAAAAATATCCTCATCTTGCTGCTGTGTAGTAGCCGCCCTGTCCAGAAAACCTTTTTTACAACCGCTGAAAACAATCATTACGGTAATAATGCTTATGAGGGTTAAATATTTCGTCGTTTTCATCAGTAATTTTTTTAAGTGTTTGAGCTTTATTTAGTTCGAAAGCTTTTTCATTTCTAATAAATTGTTGAGCCTTTAAAAGTTGATATCCAGACCCGCACTCCATACCTTCTGTATGGGATACATTGCGCCATACCCATCATCAATTTCAGGATCAACATAGTACCCATCGAGTTGGTTTTTAAAAGTGAAAACATTCATACCACTAACAAACAACCTGATGCCTTTTATTCTAAGCGGTTTCACCCAAGTGGAAGCAAGCGAATACCCGATTTCAACATTTTTTATCCGAAGATAATCGGCACTGCGAATCCAAAAGGTTGAGCCTCTGTGATTATTGGCATTGGTGCTGTAATGCAGCAACGGGTAGGTGGCAGTTTCTTTGGTTTCGGGCGTCCATCGGTTCAGATGAAAAGGTTTCACTTTCCCTTCCTGAAAGAACTCATAAACGGCTTCATTGTTTAGTAGTACGCTGGCATGTGCTGCACCTTGCAACAACACACTGAAATCAAAACCTTTGAAACCACCTCCGGCAGATAGGCCATAAAGAATTTCGGGGGTTCGTCCATAACCGATGGGTCTTTCATCGTACCCTGCCAGTACCTTACCATCGCCATCCAAATCCAAATACTTTAAATCACCAGGTCTAACATTTCCAAATTGTTGTGCACTGGCATCTACTTCTTCCTGAGATTGGTAAAAACCTACATTCACCAGGCCGAACTTGGTTCCAATTGGCAGACCGGTTCGGTACATCCAGGGATTGGTTCGGGCCACTTCATCCTGAAATGCAATTTTATTTTTTGCATAGGTTAAATTTCCTTTCAAAAAATACATAAAATCACCAACAATGAGTTTATGCCCCAACTCAAAATCAATTCCTTTATTATCCACAATCCCAATGTTCTGAGGTTTAATATTCTGCCCAAATACATCGGTAAGGGTTCCACGGGATATCAAAATATTGCTTCTCCTTTCTTTATACACTTCCAGAGTAAAACTCAGTCCATCGTTCCAAAAGGATCCTTCTAACCCCAAATTTAATTTACGTCCACGTTCCCAGGTAACACCCGGGTTTCCAATGGCTCCTTGTGCCCATCCGTTTGCCTGCGATGGATTGTTTCCGGTTCCAAACCAGTACTGCCCGGCACCGGCCCAAGATGTAAACCACAAAAACCGCTCACCACCCACTTGGTCGTTGCCTACTTCTCCGTATGAGGCTCGAAGTTTTAACAGATTAATAAAATTGAGTGAATTGTTGTTTTTTAAGAAATTTTCCTGAGACAAAAGCCATCCGGCAGAAACTGAAGGGAAAAACCCATAGCGGCTTTCGGGAGGAAAGTTTTCTGAGCCCATGTAGGAACCATTCAGTTCCAGTAAATATTTTGAATCAAAATTGTATTGAGTTCTGAACAAATAGGTTTCAAATGCGTAAGGAATTGCCGAACCCGCGCGTCTAAGTCGTCGGTTCCAGTTTCCCATTGCTGTAATATTGTGTTTGTTATATTGTCTAAACCAGTTGATAGCTCCTTCTGTAAACGTGATTCGTTCCAGACTACCTCCGCCAAAACTGCCGTTGGGATCAATTTTGGAATCTGTACCCACCTGCTCGTAACGAGAAATGGATCCATCGCCCGCTAAAATTGGATAAAATACGGCGTAAGATCTTCCATAACTTACACTGGGAGTTGCAGTATTGTCGTAAGAGTATGAAAACTTAACGCTCAGATTTTTAGTGATAAAATCCAATTTCTTTACTGCGCTCAAAGTTCCCTGTATGGTATTGTTTAAATAAATACGATAACCCAACCTGGATGCCTCTCCCAAAAGATTCCACCGATAGGTGCCATTCCCAAACAAAGAACTATCGGGGTTCACGATGGGGTAAATTGGTGGCATCCGGTTCATTATATTCATAATTGTGCTGGCAGCAGTATTAGGATCCGAACGATTGGTTTGAATGCCCGCTAAATTAAGACTCACTAATAAACTGGGCGTTACATCCACATCCACATTTGCCCGCAGATTAAAGCGTTTCATAATATTATTAGAATTATATCCCTGATCATTTTCACGGGTGTGCCTGTAGTTTCCTTCCTGAATATTTAACCCCGCTGATAGAAAATAACGTACAATATTATTGCCTCCACTGATATTTAAATTGGCATTACCCACTTGCGAAGATTTCATTAAATATTTATAATAGTCGGTGTTATAGCCTTTCCCGTTTTTATAATCTTCTAGTTGATCCTGAGTAAAGGTGGGTTGCTGACCATCATTCATTAGTGCTTCATTTCTCAGGCGAGCATAATCGTAAGAGCCCAAAAATTGGGGTATTTTTGTAGGCTCCTGCATCCCATAAGATGTACGGAAATTCATTTGTGGGGCACTCCTCTTACCGCGCCGGGTAGTAACCATTACTACACCGTTGGCGCCTCGCATACCAAATACAGCTGTTGAAGCGGCATCTTTTAAAATACTAAACGATTCAATATCATTAGGATCAATATAGTCCATCGAACGTTCTACCCCATCAACCACCACTATGGGTCGCGCATTTCCCAAGGTGGCTAAACCTCTTATGTATAGCGCTGATGCATCTACACCCGGTTCGCCACTACGCTGTGTGGTAATTAAGCCAGGCAATCGGCCTGCAAGTGCATTGGTTAGGTTAGAAACAGGGCTTTGCAGCAAGTCTTTGGTAGTAATAGTGGCTACAGAACCTGTCATAGTAACCCGTTTTTGCTTTCCAAACCCTACTACAACAATCTCGTTCATGGTTCCCTGTAACCCAATCATGATCACATCTAATACTTCGTTGATACCCGGCTTGATCGTTTGTGTTTCATAACCGACGTGAGAAAATTGAAGAGACTCGCCTGCTTTGATTGAAATTCGATAGTACCCTTCATTATTAGAAACTACCGCTGACAACGTGTTTCTATCTTCTACAGTTACTCCTTGTAGTGGTTGTCGGTTTTCATCCATAATTCTACCAGAAACAACCATCTGATTTGAAGGAGCAACCTGGGCTGTAGTTGCGGATATACCAAAACACATCACACAAATACCCATAGTAAAAAAAGGAAGCCATCTAACAAGCAGCCTCTCGTTTTGTTTTTTCATACAATCCAGTTTTTAAAAATTAAAGAGCTCAACAAACTCTATTCTTTGGTTTAAAGATAGTTAATAAAACGCTCAAAATAATCCTTTTTGCAAATTAGGCTTATTCGTTTAAGCAAATTTAGGGCATTCCCTGTGAATTATAAAAAAATATCCTAAAAAAATGTCTGACACCAACCTGCAGATTGAAATAGCAAATACCCCCCCTATCAGCCAGTGTGTACCTGACCTACTTATTTAAATTTGTTGAGTACGATAGAGGTACTTTGCAAAGAACCAAAGTATTAAGGTAAACCCAGACAAATTGAAATCAGGGATTGGGAACGTTTATTGCCATTATCTGCAGGTAACTTTCGTGGTCTGCGCCAATAACATATTGGTTAAACACAATGGTTTTGTCGTCTGGTGAAAAGGAGGGAGCGCCCGTTATTTTAAGATCGGTAACCGTATTAGAGGTTAACTGTACTACATTTCCAGTATCAAACTCATACAGATACACATTATTATTGCCTATAAATGCAATTCTTTTACCATCGGCACTCAAATTAAACGAATAGTCTATCGGAAAACTATTTTTTGTTAGAAACCGAATCTTGCCGGTTTGAATTTCGCACTGTATCAACTGCGCAATTCCCTGAGAATCCTCGGCTAACGCATAAATATATTTTCCTTCCCTGTCAGATCGTAGCCAATGTCGCACAGGAGACAAACCCTTTGCGGTTCTGCTAATTCGCCGGGGCTGTACGCCCAGGGGCGGCCGGGGTCTTGTTCCCGCCACACCCACAGCTTTTGTATCGGCAAGTAGTGTTTCGAGATGAAGTTCTACCACAAAAATTTCAGTTACAATCTCTCCCTGCTTATTAAGGGTATTGCCCTGAAATGCTAAAAGATAAAGGGCGTTCTCCTGCCCTACCCTGCCTACCCAACATTCGTCAAAGGCTTTCGAAATTTCGTCGGACCCGGGTTTTGGATCTGCTTTTACATCAGCAATTACAACCGCATAATAGTCACCATTGTTGTTTCCTTCATGCTTGTCCACCAAAACGGGGTCGCCCACAGGAAACATTACTCCCACGGTTCTTAAATCGGGCTCTGTCCATTCATCGTTATAAGTAAAACTAATCAACCTGCCGTCGGGGCTCCAACAATGAGAATGGGTGCCTCCTCTAAGCGAACCCACTGTGTAAGGCGGTGTAATATCGCGTGCATCTAAAAAGACTGATTTTTGCGGTGTTTCTATATCCACTGCTACTCCCGTTCTACGGGTTATAGCATAAGGTTTCTCTTTGTTGGCGTTTAAAAGTCCGTGAATGAAAACAACCTTGTTACTTACCGGACTAAAAGAAGCTGCACCCACGCCGGGGCCATAAATGGAAGCATGAGTTGTACGATAAAGAACCATTTCCTTTTTTGTGGAAAGATCCAGGAGACCGATTTCAGAGGTTGAACCAATTTGGGTATCTTCGTTTCTTCCATCAAAAACAATCCAGTTACCGTCTTTTGAAAATACTCCGTTATGGTGAAGGGTATGCCCCTTTGGGGAATTTGTAAGTTGAAGCAATTTCTTTTGCGAACTACTGTTTGTTTGTGTCATGCAGGTAGAGAGAAAAAAAGTGATAAAAAATAACAGCCCCGTGATACTGGCCCTTTCGTTCCTTGTAGAAATCGGCTTCCCCATCGTTTTTTAAGAATTACATCGTTCAATAGTTCGGCTTTTTTCAAAATCAAAAAGAAAAAACTTCCCAGGTCTTATTATGCAGACCCAATATCTGAGTCTTCGCTAAAGAAAATTATTTTCAATGCAGCCTAAACCGGGAATAAAAATCTATTTGTTGAATTGAATGAACGTTTCCGCAAGTTAGGGCAATAATTTCAGAATCGTATGTATTATTTAAGGGTAGCATCAAGTTGCATGGGCAATTGTCGCGAGCGTCATCTCGCCGCAGGGCGAGATCTCCTGAATATTGGGGCAGATTCCGCACTTCGTTCGGAATGATCATAAATAGGAACTTCGTTTTGTGCCACAATATAGAATGCACCCAGGATAACTCAGCAGAATAATTATATTTGTATTATCAAAACAGGGCTATGAAAAAAATACTTTATTGTTGCTTTTTACAGGCTATTGTTTCCATTGCCTGGACACAGGAAACCGTTGTGGTATTGCAATCACAAATAAAGGCGGATAATTCCGTAGAAATTTCGTACAGAAAGTATAGGCCGGGCAGTTATACCGTAGTGCTGAATTTTTCTACACTAACCAATGTAAGTTACAGCACAGAAACCAAACATACCATTCCGAATGAGCAGGGCGTATTGATAACTTTAAGACCACAGGATAAAAATCAAAGTATCAATTATCGTTATACGTACAGCTATATAGCCGGCGAGCTGAACCCAAAAATTCAAACTAATTTCCCATACTTATTACCTTTTAAACCCGGTACAAAAGCGAAAGTATTTGAATCGGGCTATGCCTATCAAATGTATTTTGGTGCCAACAAACCTGAAGACTGGAAATGCTATGAGTTTAGAACCGCTACAGCCGATTCGATACTTGCTTCCAGGAAGGGACTTGTAGTTGAGGTAGTGGATAAATATGAACAGCCCTATGTGGAGGGAGTTGAATTTACTACCAATGAAAATTATTTGATTGTAGAGCATGAAGACGGCACTTTAATGCGCTATTTGGGATTTAAGCAGGGATCCTTTTCCGTAAAGCATGGCCAGTTGGTTTTCCCCGGCACGCCTTTAGGAATTATTTCGGAAAGAAGAAAAAACTATTATCGAATGAGTTTATTGCTATATAGTTTACAATCGGCAGATATGGAAAGCTATAAAAACCAAACCCTGTCTAATCACAAAAGTCTATATAAAATCGGTACACCACAATTTGTGTACGATGACAACGCAACCGGGTTTCTAATACCCATGAAAGATTATACCACATATAGCAATGAAGAATATATAAGCAAAGAAATGAGTAAAAGAGAGTTGAAAAAGTATAAAACAGGGTTGAAGTAAATAGTTTAGCTAAGCGTTGTGGACGTTTTTTAAAACCAGAGTATGCAAATACCTGCTTCAAAACAGATAACTTAGCACCCTAACAAGTTGACTTCATAGACTCAAAATTAAATAGCACATGGCATCAATATACCGAATGCTTCGCCTAATGCTACAAAAAACAGGGTATTTGATCTGTTTCACATTCATAACCCTGCCAGCCTTAGCACAAAAAACGATTTATGTAGCTCCCAATAATTCGGGCATCGAATTAGGAACTCTCAAAGCACCATTTCCTACTTTACAGAAAGCCATAGACTATGGCAGTCGGCAATCTGGCGATATTACAATTGAAATAAAAAAAGGATCTTACTATATCAATAAAGCCATTCGGTTGGATGCTTCGTATTTTAAGCCACGGTCGCTGCAAATAAGGGCTGCAAAGAATGAAGAAGTGATACTAAGTGCCGGTAAAAAAATAGTCCCGCACTGGTTACCCTTTAAAAACGGCATCTACGTGGCAAAAATTGACTCTACTTTAAGTTTTGAGCGCCTGTATTGCAATGATGAGCTACAGGTTTTAGCTCGATATCCAAATTTTGATTCTACAGCGAAGGTTTTCAACGGCACTGCACCAGATGCCCTTGACGCTAAAAGAATCAATAAATGGGCTAACCCGGTTGGTGGCTATGTACATGCGTTGCACAGTGGCGAATGGGGAGGTTTTCATTACAGAATTACGGGAAGGCAGGCAAATGGTCAATTGGCCCTGGAAGGCGGATGGCAGAATAATCGCCCCAGTGCCCTGAATAAAGAATTTCGATTTGTAGAAAATATCTTTGAAGAACTGGACGCTCCCGAAGAGTGGTACTTCGACAAAGAAAAAGGTCTGCTCTATTTTTTTCCTAAAGCAAACACAGATTTAGAAAAAGCTTCCTTTGTAGTTGCGCAACTAAAAAATACGATGCTCTTCAAGGGCACACCCGATTTTCCATTAAAAAACATTTCTCTTCAAGGAATCAGCTTTAAGCATAATGAGCGCAGTTTTATGGATACAAAAGAACCCTTATTACGAAGTGATTGGACTTTTTATCGGGGAGGCGTTTTATTGTTTGATGGAACAGAAAACTGCACCATTAGAAACTGCGTATTTGAAGGTGTGGGTGGAAATGCCATTGTATTTTCCAATTACAATAAAAATAACACGGTAACGGGTTGCCATATTTTCAATATTGGTGCCAGTGCGGTAGCATTTGTTGGGAATATGGATGCGGTTCGGTCTCCATCCTTCGGCTATCCGAACAATGTTCCCTACGAACAATTAGATAAATCTCCCGGTCCAAAAAGCAAGAACTATCCCCAGTATTGTAAGGTGGATAATAATTTGTTGCACAACTTAGGAATGATAGAGAAACAAGCAACCGGTGTGCAAATAGAAGTAGCCGAAGGGATCACAATCAGCCATAACAGCATCTACAATGTACCGCGTGCCGGCATTAATATCGGAGACGGATGTTTCGGAGGGCATATAATTGAGTATAACGATGTGTTTAATACCGTTAAAGAAACTGGAGATCACGGCTCGTTCAACTCCTGGGGACGGGACAGGTTTTGGTCTTCAAACCGACGCTACATGGATAGCCTGGTAGCCGTTCATCCGGAGTTAATACTGTTAGATGCACAAAAAACAACTATTATCCGCAACAATAGATGGCGTTGCGATCATGGTTGGGATGTAGATTTGGATGACGGCTCGTCCAACTACCATATTTACAACAACCTGTTCCTTAACGGCGGGTTAAAATTCAGAGAGGGTTTTTACAGAAAAGCCGAAAACAATATCATGGTAAATAATAGTTTTCACCCGCATGTATGGTTTAAAAGTAGCGAAGATGTGTTTGAGAGAAATATTGTGATGAAGGCCTACGCCCCAATTAGTGTACGCTATTGGGGCAAATCCATTGATCGAAATTTATTTCCCAATTCAGCAGCGTTGGAAAAAGCCCGGGAAACCGGAACAGATAAAAACAGTATGGCGGGCGATCCCTTATTTATTAACCCAGCACAAGGTGATTTTAGGGTATCGAAGAACTCTCCGGCATTAAAGTTGGGGTTCAAAAATTTTGCGATGGATCAGTTTGGCGTACAGATTCCATCCTTAAAAAAAATAGCGCTACAAGCCCCAATACCCAAATTAATGAAATATGTTTTGCTACCCAATGGAGCACAGGTGATTGATTTTTTAGGCGGAAAAATCAAATCGGTAGAAGGGCTCGGCGATCGTTCGGCATACGGGCTACCCGATGCTACCGGAGTTATTATTGTGAACGCAGGGAATGCTGCCCTTGCAAAGGCATCGTTGCAACCTAAAGACGTAATCAGGAAAGCCGACGATAAAGCCATCCGAAATACTATGGATCTGATCTCCTATTTTGATAGTGTAAAAAATTTTAAACCCGATATCAGGTTGTCTGTGGTGCGTGGTCAACAACTCATAACGATAACTATTTCTGTTCAATGAGAATTTTCAAACTAAAAAAGGGTCAATCCATCACAATAGAAAATGTTTTGAAAAAAAACCTGCCTTATGAGGTGAGCGGATCGAAAGGCTTATCGAAAAGATCCAGGTTCTGTACCTTATTTTTCTCGTGTTATTGAATAATTCAGGGTTCTAATTTTCGCAAAGCAACTTGTAAAGCTACACCCCGAAACAGCAGAAGTTTCGGGGTGTAGCTTTTTGTTTTTTTTAAGAAACTTACCAAATCCATTTTAATGAATACTTGGTAGAATATTATTTTTCGGAGCCTCTATTTTTCAGCTGGCGGTTGCGAAATGCTGTCTTCCTGTTCTTTTGAAGCGTCGCCTCCTTTCAAATAGCTTGGGAGGCTCAATCCGGCCATATTAAACAAATCGTTGAGTGGTGGAACCGTTTTCATTAATCCCGACACGAAATTGGCTGTGGAGCCATTGCCGTTTTCGTGATTGCCGCTGTCCCAAACGGTTACTTTATCAATCTTAATATTTTTTACCGCTTCTACCTGTGTTCTCACTAACTCAGGCAGTTTTTCCAATAACAGCAATTGGAAGGCATTAGAGGCTTCTCCCCCGGCTGCTTTTACTACCTGGTCGTAGCCCTCAGCCTGTTTGGTTAGAATTTCATATAAACCTTTTGCTTCGGCTTCCATTTTTGCAAAAATAGCATCGGCTTCACCTTTTGCCCGTAGTCTTATTTTTTCAGCTTCAGCTTCGGCATCAATGATTGCTTTTTGCTTGGCTATTTCGGTTGCTACAATAATATTGGCGTTTTGGGTAGAACGTTCTCGTTCGGCACGAGCCTGCTCTGCTTTTTGTTCTGCCTGATAGGATTCTTCCAGCGCTTTAGCGGTCTGCACTTTTTCTGCGGTTACCGCAATCTTCAGCGCTTCGGCTTCTTTTTCGCGGCGGAATGCATCCGAATTGGCAATGGTGATTTTTGCTTCGTTCTCCCCTTTTACAGCTAAGGAGTTGGCTTCGGAGGTAGCAATACGGGAGTCCCGGTTGGCTTCAGCTTTACCAATGGCTTCATCCTTACTCGCCTGGGCGATGCTTACCTCCCTGTCTTTTTCTATAACGGCAATTTTTACGTCTCTATCGCGGTAGGTATCTGCAATTTCGGTATCTTTTTGCCTGTCAGCACTGGCTTTGCCCGTCTCCCCTATTTTTTCCTGTTCCGCTACGCTTATTTTAGCTTCGTTGATGGCTTTGGCTGCGGCTTCTTTACCCAATGCCTCAATATAACCGGATTCATCGCGGATATCGGTTACGTTTACGTTGATGAGCTTCAACCCAATTTTCTTGAGTTCGGTATCTACGTTTTTTGAAATATTGTCTAAAAATTTGTCTCGGTCGGAATTAATTTCCTCAATGGTCATGGTAGCGATTACTAAACGCAATTGCCCAAATAAAATATCCTTTGAGAGCTCCTGTATTTGTTCTGGAGACAATCCCAACAGGCGTTCCGCAGCATTTCCCATGGTGTCGGGCTCGGTAGAAATTGCAATTGTAAAACGACAGGGTACATCCACACGAATATTCTGTCGGGAAAGCGCATTGGTAAGATTGGCCTCAATAGAAATCGGTTTCAGGTCTAAATAAGCAAAATCCTGGATAACCGGCCAGATAAAAGCACCACCACCATGAACACAGCGTGCTGATGTACCTCCTGTTTTACCATAAATGACCAGTATTTTGTCCGAAGGACAGCGTTTGTACCTCGAAATAAGGGACATGATAGTTACAAATAGTACTACAATCAGTACCAAGATCAGCATGAAGGGGTTGCCCACTAAATTTTCCATAAACAATTAAGATATTTTATTAACGATTAAAATTTTTTGATCTACACTAACTACTTTTACCACACTGCCTGTGGGTATGGTTGCACCGTGAGTCATAGCCGGCAGCTCATGGCTTGTACCCCGGTAACTGATTTGCACTTTTCCCTGCCCCGACATGTTTTGCGGAATGGAAAGATACACATCGCCATTGAAACCCACTAACCGGCTCATTTCAAAAGTATTGTCTTCGGAGAGTTTCAGAAACTGTTTGATAATAAAGAAAAACAGCAGTACAAAAACGATCCCAACCATTACGGCAACAAAAATCAGCCAGGCTCTGCTATTAATTGTATCAAACAAAGCAATACCCGCCCAACCGAAACCTAACAAAAAATTAACAAGGTTTCTGAATGTGAACATTTGAAAAGGAGCTTCTACACCATCTAAATTTCCACTAAAATCTGCATTCACACCGTCTGCCCCCGTATCTGTACCCACAAAAGTCATAACGGTTTGAATAATAAAAATAATACTGGCAACAATGGCCACCCACCAGAAACTCTGTAATAATCCGGTGGAACTTTGTAGTACTTCATTCATAATTTATTAGTATTTAAACAGTTATCTTTAAATTGCGGTTTCGAAAGCATCTTAAATCAATTCATTTTATTCTTACTTAACAAAGATAATGGTAACAGCACAAAAAAAAAGATGCAAACGGCAAACACTCAAAACACTCATTTAAACGGCAGGTTCCGTCTGTAAACCCGGCAGTATTGTCGGTGGAGTATTTCGAATGATCTTGCGCTAATTTTTTAAATTATTTGATGCTGTACGAACTCAGGGACTGATAGATCGCTCTCCGTTTTTACAATCGGATATTTCACAATTCAGTTGTTGGGGGATAAAATCCACCTGATAAATCCCTGAACAAGATCGGGAGTTTAAGAATGGAAGATGAAAATGGATATAGCAAATTTTGCAATGCAGGTCTTTACTACATATCAGACCGCTACTATCAATTACTTTCGCAATGAAAAATTTTCGGCTGCAACCAATCGGGCTATCCTAAATAAGACTTTAAGGCACTGCTGTAACGGGCTTTTTGCAAACGTTTTATAGCGCGCTCTTTTATCTGGCGAATCCGTTCTTTTGTCAAATCGTACTTCTGTCCAATTTGTTCAATGGTTACACCGTTTTCTCCATCCAGGCCAAAATAGGCATTTACGATTTCAGCTTCACGAGGTGAAAGAGATTTTAACACTCTTCTGATTTCATTTCTCAGCGAATCCTTCATCACATCATCATCGGTATCGCTGCCACCTTCCAAAAGGTCGCCCATAGCCACATCTTCTGCTTCGTGCACAGGGGCATCTAAAGAGCTGTGCCTTGTATTGCTCTGAAAAATGTTGTTGATTTCGGTTTCGCTCATCTCTAAGAGCTCAGAAAGTTCTTCGGTAGAAGGTTCTCTTTCGTGTTCCTGCTCAAAGGCCATATAGGCTTTGTTGGCTTTATTATACGTACCAATTTTATTTTGTGGCAGCCTTACTAACCTGCCTTGCTCGGCCAATGCTTGCAGAATAGACTGGCGAATCCACCATACAGCATAGGAGATAAATTTAAATCCTTTGGTTTCATCGAAGCGTTGTGCAGCTTTAATCAAACCCAGATTCCCTTCATTGATTAAATCACTAAGAGAAAGACCCTGATGCTGATACTGTTTAGCCACTGAAACCACAAAACGCAGGTTGGCCTGCACCAGTTTGTCGAGCGCTTCCTGGTCTCCCATTTTAATTTTTTGAGCTAAAACAGTTTCTTCCTCAGGCGTAATCATAGATATTTTAGAGATTTCCTGTAAATATTTTTCTACCGCCTGCGAGTCCCGGTTAGTAATCTGAGTAGCAATTTTTAGCTGACGCATATATATGTTTAATTAAGTAAGACCCGGTATAAGAGAATTCGTTGCACGTTCAAAAACGGGTGATCTTATTTTTTCGAACGCGCAAAGATACAAAATAAACGCTACAATATAATAAAATATTGAACAATAACTACATTAGCAACATTTTTTTTAAAAAAAAGTTTTAAGGCGTAGCTTCTATTTGCACTGGCTGGTGTTTCTTTTTTGTATAAACCATTAAAATAATCCCCAAAATAATCAGTCCAAAGGAGATTATCTCGGCTTGAGTTATGTGCATACCCAGCACATTCATTTTTACGTTTACTCTTATTTTTTCAATAAAAAATCTTTCTAAACCATTGAAAGTCAGATACAAGCCAAATAAAAATCCAGGGATTCTGATTTTTTTCCGCAGCATCCACAATACTGCAAAAAGCAAAAGGCAAATAATTATTTCATATAAGGAGGTGGGGAATACCGGTATGGGCAGGTGGTTGCAATAGTTACCTACACAGTCAGTAAGTTTAACGCCGGCTTCGTTTACGTTGTTAGGAAAATCGTAAGCAAAAAACCAATCGGGCAGAAAACTAAGCAGGCCGGGTTTTGGGAAAAAAGCGTGGGTAGTGTCGTGATGCGCAAAAAACGGTGCATTGGCGGTAAGTGCTTCCTGAAAATCTGCAACGGTACCCGGTGCAATACCACCGTTAGCAGAGGTTTTAAAGGCCGAATTGAAAATACCCCAATCTCCATCGCCAGATACCTGGCAGCCGATACGCCCCAGGCCATATGCCATCATCATAATCGGCCCCAACACATCAGTAAAATGCCAGAAATTAATCTGATGCTTGCGACAAAACCACCACAAGGCAATGCCGGCTACAATTAAGCCGCCATAGAAAGTGAGCCCCGATGCCGAAAAAATAGAAGAGGGATCTTGCACAAAAGAATCCCAGTTCTCAAAGGTATCAAACAACTTGGCACCTACTAATCCAAAAATCAGGGCAATACCAAATATCTCTCCTACCCTGTCGTGTGGCCAGATGCGAATGGTGCGGGTTTCGGGTTTTGCCAGTTTTTGTTTGTTTTTTTCGTACCATTTCAACCCGGCAAAAAAGATTCCCAATAATATACCCATCCACACATTGCCCTGTTTGGAAAAAATATAGTCCTGGGGGTTTACGTTTAAAGAACTGTCTGAAAAGAATAAACCCAAAATTTTGTACCCGAGAATAAAACCGAGCAGAAAGTTGGTCAATAGCTCTCCAAAACTCGCAGGTTTGCCTACGGTGATGGATTGGTCGGTAGGTTTGAAAATACCTTCTTTGCCTTTACGTTTTAACTCGTAGGACAATACATAGGCACTTACAATAAAAGAAACCGCAACAAAAAAACCGAAGGAATTAATAAAATGTAAGAACTTCCACTCCACTCCAAAGAAGTCCTGAAACATGTAATAAAGATTGGGATACATTTTTCGGGCAATTAAATTTTGGCAATATTAAACAAAAAAATGAGTAAATCACCCATCCTTCTGTATTGGTAATTTACTCATTTAAAAAAGATTGCATTAGTTGCAGTATTCCTCAAACGCTGCTATCAGGTTTTGGGCAATCATTTGCGCCGAACGACCCTCAATCATGTGGCGCTCTACAAAATGTACCAGGCGGCCGTCTTTAAACAAAGCGATGGAAGGCGAAGACGGGGGGTAAGGTAATAAATGTTCCCTTACTTTTTCTACAGCGTCAATATCAAACCCGGCAAAACTGGTGGTTAAATGGTCGGGCTTTTTATCGGCATTGGCAACTGCCATCAACACGCCCGGGCGGGCTGTACCAGCCGAACAACCACAAACCGAATTGATAACTAACAAATTGGTTCCACCTTTGCCTAAACTTTCTTCTACAGCTTCGGGTGTTAACAATTCTTCAAAACCATTGTCCGTTAATTCCTCCTTCATAGGAATTATAATCTCTCTTGGATACATATTGAATTTATTATTTTAGTTATAAACGCGAAAATAGTCTAAATGTTCAACTCTTATAAAAATACAATTTCTAAGCGTAAATTTTTAACCAGCAAGTCAATATGTCATGATTTGTTTGCGAAACAAGTCATTGTGTCATATTGTTTTCATTTCTTCTGCCTCGCTGGCGCTTTTTTATGAATGGTGCTTCTTTTGTACAGGTGAGGTTGAAGAAATATTTAAAAACTTAAAAAAAATCTACAATGACAAACGTAAAATTTAATGTGGTTCCCTTTGAGAAAACTTTTAGTAATCTGATGGACGATTTGTTTAATGATGTGCCCGGATTATTTAAAACACAAGTAGGAAAACCTTATGGCAAAAGCTCGGTACCTGCAAACATCACGGAAAAAGAAAACACCTACGAGGTGGATCTGATAGCACCCGGTTTTGAAAAACAAGACTTTAAAGTAAGTTTGGAAGGAAATCTACTTACCGTTTCTGCCGAGAAAAAAGAAGAAACCTCTGTAGAAAATGAAAAAAACATTCGTAAAGAATTTAATTTCTATTCCTTCAAAAGAAGTTTTACCATTGATAATAAGATAGATACAAATAACATTGATGCAAAATATGTTAATGGAATCTTAAAGCTGAGTTTGAATAAAAAGGAAGAAGCAAAAGTGACGTCAAAAGAAATAGAAATACAGTAGTAAGTTTTTCTCATAAGCAGTTAGTTTTGGTTTAGAGCCCGTTGTTTCTACAATGGGCGTTTTGTTTTTTGGCCACCAAAGCAAACTAAGTTTCATTAGGTCTCGTCTATTGCCTAAATTTGTGGCCTATTTTGGATCTGATACTCAATCATGAAGAAATTTTTTATTATTCTGGCATTATTCACAATTAGCTCTCTTTACGTTGAAGCACAGCGGCCTGACAGCCTCAAAATGGACTCGTCGAAGGTGGTGAAACTGGATTCTTTAAAAGCAACCAAAATCACACATCCCGATACGGTGTTGCGCATCATCAATATCAGCCCGTTTTTTTCACTCCATGTAGATTCCAGCCTCTTTTATCAACTTAGGATCAATAAAAACCCAAAAAATTATTACTGGTTTTTAAAAAGCGCCCCCACCGGCCTGAAGATTGATAAAGACAATGGCATGCTATCTTTTAAAGCCAATAAATCGCTGTTTCTATCTGGCAGGCTAAAGTACGATACAGAGTATCCCGTTCAGCTCGGGTTACAGAATCTAACGAATCAAAACGACAAGTTCGACACCAGTTTTACCATCACATTCTATAATACCGATGTGGTACTGCCCCGGATAAAGCCCAGCGTGGTGAGTCCGGTTATTGTACAGGAGGGGGAAAAACTTACTTTCAACGTGATGTGCGAAAACGGGAATTTTCCAATAGATAAAATATTGTTTTCCAGTAGCTTAACTATTGGAAATTTTAAGCTCCCCAAGGCCTGTGACGACACATTTGAGTGGTCGCCCCCCTATGATTTTGTAAATGAAAAAGACTCGGCACGAGTAAAAGTTGTGAACCTTTTTTTCGTGGGCACTACTAAGTTCAACTTTTCAGATACGGCACGCGTAAGGGTGGTTGTTAAGGACGGGTTAGATTTTGATATGGCCAATATGGAGTATCGAAAAGTAGATAGTTCCATAAGAGCTTGGGTAAAACGATTGAAATATACATTTCTTCAATTAGACAAACGTGTAAAAAAGTCAAAGGGCACCCGATCTACAATTGAAATAGCGTCGGCGGCATCCACCGTAAGCGGTACGATATGGTCGGCGGTAGATAAAAACGCTGTTGCGGCAGGAAAGGTGCTGCCCAGTATGGGAGTAGTATTGCTGCCCGTAAAAGAAGCCGCTGCACCCGTAAAAACTGTAGAACAAAACCAGGCCACATTAGTGCGATCTGCAACAAAACGATTGGAATATGTTCTTACCGACAATGCTTTACTTGGCGAAAGGGATCCCAATGTGATTACGAAAACAGAAACTCTGAAAAAGGAGTTTCGGCAAACACAGATTCAGTTAATAGAAGTGCCCACCGAAGTTTCGGAAAACCTAACCGATAAGCAACTTGATGGCTATTTCAATAATCCTAAAGTGCAGCGAAAATACAGGCTGCGGTAGGCATAAAAAATTCTACTTCGCTAAAGGATGAAGGAGCAGTTTTTTCGTTATACGCATGCTGCCCCAATGCTTCTGAGTAACCAAACCAATTTCAATTTATAAATACGTGTTTTGAATCGCATGCACTTCGTGTTTTGTATATTACAAAAACAACTTCTAACTAATTAAGTACCATTTATTTATACAATTAAATCTTTTTTGAAATTGCTGGTAGTTCGTATATCTTTGAGTTGGGCGTTCATTGCCATAGACCACGTATCAACATTCAAAATCAAAGAAATATGAGAAACTTAATTTCAGTAACTTTTGGAACACCTGAACACGGTTGGTTGCCCGTTGATTTTCACTATAATGATTTCAGATTGGATTTTGACGCATCAGACGTATTAAATAACCCAATAGAGGAACTTTATAATGTGATTACTAAACTACAAAACAATGAGCAAAGAAGAGTAACTTGGTGGCTTGAACCAGTAGCCTACTTTTTTGATTTTGAAAAAAATGTCGAAAAATATACATTAACTATTATTGATACAGACGACCTGCACAATGAAAATGCCGAAAAAGTAGTTTTAGCAACAATTGAAGGAAACCGTGAAAAAATAATTGAACCATTTAGAATTGCCCTAAAACAATTTCTCACCCACCCCTACGAGGAAATATATTGGCCATATACGCTTGATAAAAGCAAGGTCGAAAATCTATAATTTTTAAAAGCAATTGAAAGCAAAATCAATTGCTTTTAGACATTCAATTTAGCAACTATATTTTGTAAATTTGTTGTTCACAATAATAAAAATGGCAAAAGCAAATTCAAAAATAATCGTTCAAGAGACCGAAATCACTTTTATTAATAAGGAAATCGGAGAATATATTTCGCTAACCGACATCGCAAAATACAGAAATCCTGTTGAGCCATTTTCGATTATAAACAATTGGATGCGAAGTAGAAGCACTATTGAGTTTTTGGGACTCTGGGAAAAATTGAACAATTCCACTTTTAAACCTCTCGAATTCGAGAGGTTTAAAAGTGAAGCAGGAAGCAATTACTTTGTTTTGTCGCCTCAAAGATGGATTGAAAGCACCAATGCAACAGGGATTATATCCAAATCTGGACGATACGGAGGAACTTTTGCCCATACCGACATTGCATTTGAATTTGCTTCTTGGATTTCTTCAGAGTTCAAATTGTATCTGATTACTGAATTTAAACGTCTGAAACAGGACGAAAATAACAGATTGCAACTTGAGTGGAATTTGCAACGTACCATTTCCAAAATCAATTATCGAATTCATACAGATGCAATTAAAGTAAATCTGATACCGCAAGAAATCACCAAACAACAAGCAAGTTTCGTTTATGCCAACGAAGCAGACTTACTAAACGTGGCACTTTTCGGGATTACCGCAAAAGAATGGAGAGAAACAAATCCCGACCAAAAAGGAAATATAAGAGACTATGCAACCTTAGAACAACTAGTAGTATTGAGCAATATGGAAGGGATTAACGCTTTACTTATTCAACAAGGATTATCACAAAGTGAAAGGCTTATCGAACTCAACAAGGTAGCCATAACACAAATGAAATCATTGATAGAAAGTAAAACCATTAAGAAACTAAAATAAAACTGTGGAAATTGTAACGAATCGCTAACGAGTAGTTTTGCTAGAGCTGAGATAAAGTGCAAAATTCAGCATTTTTGCTTCAATTCAGCAGAGGTGCTAAATTCAATCCCGAAGCTTCGGGATAATTCTATTGAGCTTTAGAGCTAATATTCCGCCACATCGCCAAGCCGAAAACCGATACAGGCAACCCTATTGGACGACCGTGCAAACATTGAACAGACAGTAAAACGACAGACTAAATGCCAACGCTCCTGCCTGCCGGCAGGCAGGTCGCAAAATAAAAAGAGCTGCATTACCATCCATAAGCCGACATCCCGATTGACACCACATTTTATTTTGCCTAACTGCACCCAAGCCCACCGTTGTACTGAGCTTGTCGAATGTACATCACCCTGGCAACGTAACGAGTGGAATTTTAAACAAAACAGACTGAACAACGATATTAAAATTTAACTTTGGCAAGAAACAAATTAAGTAATAGAATTGAACGAAGAAATAAAACAACACAAGCAAGTAAAATCGAAACAGCGTGTAGCTGACCATGGTGAAGTTTTTACAAACCAACGGGAAGTAAATGCTATGCTCGATTTGGTGAAACACGAAACGGAACGCATTGACTCCCGTTTCCTTGAACCTGCTTGCGGCAACGGCAACTTTCTTGCCGAAGTGCTGAACAGAAAACTCAATGTTGTAGATTACAAATACCAACACACACAAATAGAATGGGAGTTTTACGGGGTGATTGCCGTATGCAATATTTACGGAGTGGATATTTTGGAAGACAATGCCGAAGAGTGTCGCCAGCGTTTGTTCCACATTTTCAAAGAACGCTACAACGCTTTGTTTGCCGACAAATGCAAACCCGAAGTATTGCAAACTGTAGATTTTCTCCTGCACCGTAATATCCTTTGTGGCGACGCCTTAGACTTTACGAATCCTCAAACAAAACAGCCCATCGTTTTTAGTGAGTGGAGCGCGATGAATGGCACAATGCTGAAACGAAGAGATTATATGTTTAAGTTTTTGGTAGAAAAAACACACCAATTCTCCTTGTTTAATGATGAGGGCGATGCAGCAGCCATTGATGAGCCAGTAAAGGATTTTCCGCTGATGCATTTTCTAAAACTGTCGGAATCACAGATTTGACGGATTAAAAGATTCCACAGATTACAAATTTCCAATATTATGGAAGAACTAAAACATAAAGACATAACAGAAAAAATACTTGGTGCTTCGTTTGAAGTGCATAAGTTTTTAGGGAATGGTTTTCAGGAAGTAATTTACCAGCGGGCATTAGCTTGGGAATTGAAGCAAAAAAACCTTGATTTTGCCAGAGAAATAGAACAAGATATATTTTACAAAGATTTGCCGGAGCCCATTGGCACTCGTAGAGCCGATTTTGTTGTAGAAAGCAAAGTATTGGTGGAATTAAAAGCAGTAATAAGATTAGAAGACGTGCATCTGGCACAGGCTTTAAATTACCTCAAAGCTTATCGACTTGAAATAGGCTTGCTCATCAACTTTGGTGCAAAAAGCTTAGAATTTAAGCGGCTTATACTGACACAAAAAAATCAGCGAAATCCATAAATCCGCAAAATCCGTGATGCAGACAAATGATGCAGACAAAAAAATCAGCGAAATCCATAAATCCGCAAAATCCGTGATGCAGACAACTAACTACAACCCCGACGTACTCTCTTGCCTAGCCAACCTAAGCAACGATGAGGTGTTTACGCCACCCAATTTGGTAAACACCATGTTGGATTTATTACCCGCAGCATTATGGAGCAACCCCGATGCAAAATTTTTAGACCCTGTAACGAAAAGCGGTGTGTTTTTGCGTGAAATAGCAAAACGCCTAATGATTGGTTTGGAAAAGAAAATACCCGACAGGCAAAAACGCGTCAACCACATTTTTGAAAACCAATTGTATGGCATTGCCATTACTGAATTAACTGCACTACTTAGCCGCAGAAGTGTGTATTGCAGCAAAACTGCTAACGGAAAATATGCGGTTTGCGAAAATTTTGACAACGAACAAGGCAATATACGCTACGTACGTATGCAACACACTTACCAGACGTTGAGCGGAGCCGAAACGAACCGGTGCCTCTACTGCGGTGCAAGCCAGGAAGTGTATGACCGTGGCGATGAAGCCGAAAGCTATGCTTACAACTTTATACATTTCGACACGGACGTTGAGCGGAGCCGAAACGACCGAACACACAAAAACCTTAATAAAATATTTAATATGAAATTTGATGTTATTATAGGAAACCCACCATATCAGTTGAATGATGGCGGTGGAACAGGTTCCAGTGCGATACCAATCTACCATAAGTTTATACAACAAGCTAAAAAGTTAAACCCGAATTATCTTTCTATGATTATTCCGGCTCGTTGGTTTACTGGCGGACGTGGACTTGATGAATTTAGAGATGAAATGTTGAAAGAGAAAAGAATTTCGGAGTTACACGACTTTCCTAATGCTTCCGATTGTTTTCCTGGCGTTGAGATCAAAGGTGGTGTAGTTTACTTTCTTTGGGAAAAGGATTATTATGGAAAAACTAAAGTTTTCACTAATTCAGGAAATGATATTACTTCTAAATCTGAAAGATTTTTGTTAGAGAAAGATGCCAAAACTTTTATCCGCCATAATGAGATAATTCCTATTCTTCATAAAGTTCAAAAATTAAAAGAGAAAAGCTTTGCCGAAATCATTAGTGCAAACGACCCTTTTGGATTTGATGTTCGTGTTGAAGGAAGTTACAAACGTGTAAAGCCACAATACAAAAAAGAAACTTCCAAAGATGCGGTCAAATTTTATTACAATGGTTGGCAAAGAGAAGGATTAGGGTATATGAAAGAAGAAAATATTCGTAAAAATATTGAAATGATTAACGGCTATAAAGTATTAGTCACAAAGGCTTGGGGTGTTGGCGATATGTCAAGAGATTGGTTACAACCACTTTTAGTTGAGCCAAAATCTTGTTGCACAGAAACATATTTAGTAATCGGTCCTTTTGCTTCAAAAAAGAAAGCTGAAAATGTAATTGCATACACTCAAACAAAGTTTTTCCATTTACTTGTTTCATTGATTAAGATTACGCAAAACGCAATGAAGAAAGTTTACTCATTCGTTCCAATGCAAGATTTCAATGAAGTATGGACAGACGAAAAGCTGTACAAAAAATACGGTTTAACAAATGACGAGATTGCATTTATAGAAAGTATGATACGTCCAATGTCTGTATCAGAATTTTCAGGATTAAAGAATGAACAGGATGTGGAGGGTGAATAATCCCGTAAATCCATAAATCAAGTAAATCCTGATTCAGACGAAAAGGATGAAAGAATGTACAAATTAAAGATGAAATGAGTAAAAAAGAAATCACACCGAACTCAAACAGCCTATTGTTTGGCGAGATACGCGGTTTGATTGAACAAAGCCGTCAGCAGGTAGCCGTTACGATAAACTCGGCTATCACTATGCTATATTGGCAAATCGGCAAACGCATCAATGAAGAAATTCTTCAACATAAACGTGCGGCTTATGGTAAAGAGATTGTAGCTACAC
>JBDHYK010000002.1:0-40979 GCA_039811305.1 Niabella sp. | reverse complement strand
CAAAAATGCCCACTGTGGTAATAATAATACCCGTTTTTATGGTTTTCAGGCTGCCAAAAAAACCTTGTATATAGGCGTATGCGAGTAAAAAGAGTGTAAATACGGCTAACAAAATAAGATGCAAATAGGCAATCACAATGGGGCGAAAGCCAAAAGCAAGTTTAGAAACAATAGGAATAGTGGAACCTAACTGTAAAATAAACTTAATACTTAAAGAAAAAGCTACCAAAACAAACAGCAGGTTTACCAAATTGTAATTTTTTATCGCAGGCAATTTGATGGTTTTTTTAATATTGCTTAAGAAAAGAACCCAGGCTACCACCTGTAAAACAGCAGCTACTACCACCAAAGCATACAGCCATAAAGGTAGTTTGGCCCAAAGGGTAGATAAGAAGTATGCAGGAACACAGGTGAGTGCAAAGTAAAGAAATACGTTTTTGCTGATAACCACTTGCGGGTACTTTTGGAGCAGCCAGGCTATCAACAATCCCATTGCAGCAAAGAAAAACCATCCGTTATATTGAAAATGCAGATAAAAATATAAGGAGGCCAAATAGCCATTTTGGTCAATGGTTCTGGAGTACATCATATAAGCCAGAAAAAAAGTACCGGCTGCTGACAGAACATTGAAAATCAGCGAAGCGATAAACCAGTTTTTTGAAGGATGGTTTTTTAGTTTTCTTAAATCCTGCCAGTACCAGTAGCTAAATAAATAGGAAACTAAAACCGATAAGGTAGAAAAAACAATCGAAATGGGACCATATCCCTGTTGGGTAAAAAACACCAACATCATATATGAACAAATAAGGTTTCCGACAAGGATGATATTATACTTTTTAATGTTCCGGCCCTCTGTATACCTTGCTAAAAACAGAATCATAAATACAAACAGCATTTGCGTAACCCAGCCAAAAAAAGCAAAATGCGAGTGGGCGTGTAACAAATATTTTTGGTTAAAAAATGGAAACGAAAATGCAATTTTATAACGCATTAATGCCCCTACAACTGCAACTAATAATAAATTTATAACAGAAATGCGCAGCCAGTTTTTAATTGATTTTTCCATTAGTAATATAGTTTTTTGTCAATGATGGATACTTTTTTATGCGTACTCATCCGTGTTAAGGTACGGATCACCGTTTCCACGCAAAGCCCGGTAAAATTTGCAATTTCCTGGCGAGTAATATCTATACGCAACAGTTTGTCTGAAACACCCTTTTTCTTTTTGTAAAGGGTAAGAAATGTTAGAATTCGATCTTCAGGTGAACTATTAATCAGTTCTCTTGCCAGTAATGATTTTTCGTGAATACGGGTAGAAAAAGATTTTAGAAATTTTTTTTGCAGTTCGGGATACTCTTCCAGCAGTTTAAAAAAGCGTTCTTTTAAAATTCGGGTAACAACTGTTGGTTCCATAGTTATGGCCGTTGCCGGATAGGTTTCGTTAATAAAAAGAACCGGTTCTCCAAAACTTTCTCCTGCTGTAAAAATTCCCTGGGTAAGTTCTTTGGTATCATTTGTATTATACATTTTCACTTTACCCGAAAGGATCTGGTAATAATACCGGGGAGCGTCACCCTCCAAAAAAATGATTTCATTTTTTCTGTATTTTTTCGAAACAGCACCCCAGGCGATCATAATATCGTTATCAATCATAACTACTCACTTCTTTAAAGCCAGGGACTTTTCTTTTTGAAAGTTCCCTTCCCAATTCTTGGATATTGGTTTGATAAAATACTTTTTTTATACCCGTTCTTACCTCTTCAAATCTTCCATGAAACAAACAGGAATTTTTTTCGGAGCAGGTGTGCAATCCTAACACACAGGTGTCCAGCACTTCCTTTCCGTCAATCACCGATACAATATCTATAATTCGATTAGCAAGTTGGGCAATACTAAAATAAAACCCTCCAGAAGCTCCTCGCGAACTACTCAATAGTCGGTGCTTTACCAATACCTGCAATACTTTTGCTACGGTATGCGGGTTTTCTCCTATTTCAGCCGCCAACTGTTTGCCGGTAACAGCCTTTTCAAAAGGATGTCGGGAAGCGATGTTTGCAGCAGCACGAACAGCTATTTTACAGGTATGGCTTATGATCATGGAACGAATAAAAACCAAAAATAGTGATTCCTATAATGGTAAACAAGTACTTTAATACTTGTATCGGCTCGCCATCAACACTCGAAAAAAAACCAGTTTAACAAAGATGTTCTGCAATTTGTTATATAAAAAGAACAAGAGCAAAGGTCAATTGTCAATTTCCTTCGCTATCCTGGTTCTTCACAGAGATGTTTTTGAAATTAAATTCAATAGTATGAGTAGTGCTGTCTCCATCAATCCCGCTACAGACACGATTATTGCAGAATATTCACGTTTGGAAGAAGGCAAGATTTTACAATTAATTGACAAAGCGCATCATCGGTTTTTGCAGGTGCGCAAACTTCGTTTTAAAGAACGGGCCGTTTTGTTGAACGAGGCGGCAGCTATTCTTGAAAAACAAAAGGCACTATATGCCCGAATTATTTCCGAGGAAATGGGAAAGATGTATACTGCTGCAGTAAAAGAGGTTGAAAAATGTGCCTGGGTGCTACGCTATTTTGCGGAGCAGGGAGAAGCATTGTTAAGAAACGAAGTGGTTTCTACGAATGCGAAGCTCAGCTACATAACTTACAATCCACTGGGTGTTCTACTATCTATTATGCCGTGGAATTTTCCTTTTTATCAGGCGATTCGGTTTGCAGCGCCGGCATTAATGGCGGGGAATACTGCCTTGCTGAAGCATGCATCTAACGTGCAGGGCTGTGCCCAGGCTCTTGAAGAATTGTTTTTATTAGCGGGTTTTCCAGAAAACAGTTTTACAAACTTAAATATTAGCGGTGCACAGGTAGCTACGGTAATAAAAAACAAGAAAGTAGCAGCAGTAACCCTTACGGGTAGTGAAAGCACGGGTAGAGAGGTTGCTGCTACGGCAGGTGGGGCTTTGAAAAAATGTGTGATGGAATTAGGTGGTAGCGATGCCTGCATCATAACGGATCAAGTGGATTTGGATAAAGCCGTCGAATTTGCAGTAACCGCCCGACTTCAAAATAATGGTGAAACCTGCATTGCTGCCAAACGTTTTATTGTGCTAAAAAAAGTCTATTCTCAATTCACAGAGCTTTTTACCGCTGCCATGGCAGAGAAAAAAATGGGCAACCCGTTTGATGAAACCAATTTTATAGGGCCTATGGCAAGAAAAGATCTGCGCGACCAACTGCATCACCAGGTTTTGACTACCCTGCAACAAGGTGCTCAGCTAAAAACCGGTGGCTACCTGCCCCAGGGAGCAGGGGCTTACTATCCACCGACTGTTTTAGCAGGGGTACGACCGGGTATGACCTGTTTTGACGAAGAAACTTTTGGCCCCGTAGCGGCGGTTGTAATGGCTGAGGATCTGGAACACGCCATTGAACTGGCAAATGCTTCTCAATACGGATTGGGAGCTTCTATTCTTACCACTGATTTTTTAACAGGAGAACAAATTGCTGCAGAACGTTTGGAAGCAGGCAACTGTTTTGTAAACCATATTGTTGTTTCCGATCCCAGGTTGCCGTTTGGGGGCATCAAACACAGTGGTTTTGGACGCGAACTGTCTGCTTATGGTATTAAAGAGTTTGTAAATATTAAAACCGTATGGGTAGATGAGTGGTAGCTTTGTTTTAGAAAAAGCAGCCATAGGTTGGCCACTGATATCCTTGCCGGATCGCTTTGGAGTTAAAAATAAAACGCCCGGGCAAACTGAAAGCAGCCCAGGCGGGAAGAGATGAGTTTGCTAAAAGAGTGCACCCCTCTCCAAAACGAATAATTTTCTTTATAATACCCTGACTTTCAATACACCCTCAATACTCTTAATTTTTTCAATTTCTCCATCAACAAAGTCGTTTTCTACGTCTATCATGGTGTACGCATAGTCTCCACGACTTTTGTTCAACATATTGGTGATATTAATTTTGTAATCTGCCAGGGCTGTGGAAATTTGTCCAAGCATGTTCGGGATATTGCGGTGAGCAACTGTGATCCGGTGTGCTGAAGTAGAAATACCCATTTCGCAAGTTGGAAAATTCACCGAGTTTTTGATATTCCCATTTTCCAAAAAGTCCTTGGCCTGCCAGGCTGCCATTGCGGCACAATTATCTTCGCTTTCGGGCGTAGAAGCGCCTAAATGCGGTACGGGTACCACTCCTTTTACATTTACTAACTTCTCGTTAGGGAAATCCGTTACATACACGCTAACGGTACCCTCTTCCAGGGCTGCTTTCATATCATCATCGTTTACTAATTCGCCACGTGAAAGGTTGATGATACGGATCCCCTTTTTCATTTGTGCGAAAGCTTCCTTATTGATAATACCTTTTGTTTCTTTCGTTAAAGGCATGTGTAAGGTGATATAATCGGAGGTTTCAAAAACGGCTTTTAAATCTGTGGCTTTTCTTACTTCTCTGGACAGTACCCATGCCGCATCTACAGAAATATATGGGTCGTAGCCCAGTACTTCCATGTTCAGATGCGATGCGGCATTGGCTACCATTACCCCGATAGCACCTAAGCCCAATACGCCTAAAGTTTTACCCTGAATTTCGGGACCAACAAACTGCGCTTTCCCTTTTTCCACTTGTTTGGCCACATCATCACCCTGTAATGAATTGGTCCAATTAATACCTTCAATAATCTTTCTGGATGAAATTAAAAGCGCTGAAATAGCCAGTTCTTTTACTGCGTTGGCATTGGCGCCCGGGGTGTTGAAAACAACGATTCCCTGTTCGGCACATTTTTCAATCGGAATATTATTTACCCCGGCTCCTGCACGCGCAATGCATTGCAAACTTGAGGGAAACTCCAGTTCGTGCATGGAAGCGCTGCGTAATAGAATGGCATCTGGATTTTCGAGGGTGTCGCCGATGCTATAGTTTTGTCCGAATTTTTCTAAACCCACATTCGATATTTTGTTGAGGGTTTTTATATAGTATTTGCTCATTGATTGTTTTTGGTGATAAAAAACGCTTTTTCTTTCAAATTTTCAGATAGGAAACCTTCCTATCCGTTGGTGGTTTCAAATTTCTTCATAAAGTCCACCAGTTTTTGCACACCTTCCAAAGTCATGGCGTTGTATATGCTGGCGCGCATGCCCCCTACGGAGCGGTGCCCTTTTAATTGTACCAGCCCATTTGCGGTTGCTTCTTTAATAAATTTGTCGTTCAGCTCGTCGCTGCCGGTTACAAATGGGATATTCATAATAGAACGATCTTTAGGAGCCACAGTAGCTTTGAACAGGTTAGAGTTATCCAGATAGTCATATAACAGCCCTGCTTTGGCATTGTTTATCTCTTCGATAGCGGTTACGCCGCCCTGGTCTTTTAGCCACTGCAGTACCAGTCCGCACAAATAGATGCCATAAGTGGGCGGGGTATTGAACATAGATCCTGCTTCAATATGGGTTTGGTAGTTGAGCATGGTAGGTGTAAAGTCCATTGCATTTCCTGCAAGGTCCTCACGAACGATGACAATGGTAACACCAGCCGGTCCCAGGTTTTTTTGTGCGCCGGCAAAAATCAGCCCAAACTTCGATACATCGTAGGGTTTTGATAAAATATCGGATGACATATCACCTACCAAAGGAACGGTTCCGGTATCTGGCAACTGGGTATAGCGTGTTCCGTAAATGGTATTGTTGGTTGTGATATGAAAATAATCAGCTTCTGTATCAAAACTTGCCGGATCCAGTTCGGGAATATAGCTGAAGGTTTTGTCTTCGGAGGATGCCACCACGTTTACTTTGCCATACCGTCCGGCTTCTTTTAAGGCTTTTTTAGCCCACACTCCTGTATTTACGTAGTCCGCTTTTTTGTTCTTGTTCATCAGGTTGAGCGGAACCATGGCAAACTGCATGGAGGCGCCTCCTTGTAAAAAAAGTACTTTGTAATTGTCGGGAATTTGCATTAACTCCCGCAGTAAGGCCGTGGCACCATCAATAATCGCCATATAGTCTTTTGAGCGGTGGCTCATTTCCATTACAGACATTCCTGAACTGCCATAGTTGAGCATTTCTGCCTGTGCGTTTCTTAAAACAGCTTCCGGTAGTGCCGATGGGCCTGCCGAAAAATTATATACGCGTTCCATAAAAAGTATTTATAATGTATAAAAATAGTTTCAGTGTGTAAAGATACCACTCATTCGCTGATTGTGTACTGGTCAACTTTTATTTGCACTCTTTTTTTTGTCCGTGTTTCCAACATATCTACTATTTACACCCACAGAACGCGATCTAAAATCAACCCACTGGCAATTTTTGCAATAGCTTTTTCAGTATCAAAAATTCTAATTTTTCTAAGTGCCGACCACTTTTTTCGTCTTCTTCAAAAGGTTTTCTGACGCCGGTGTCCACATAACCATGCCTTTTGTACCAGTCAATCAATTCTTTTCGCTTGGAAATCACCGTCATATAAATGCTGTTGCAGTTTATGCTACTAGCATATTCTTCTGCTGCGGCCAACAGTTTTTTCCCTATCCCTGCATTTTGTAATTCTGGCGACACGCTTAACATTCCCAGATAAAGCTGATTTTCATGCTGTTGCAGGTTCACGCAACCCACGATCTCAGGGTTTTTGTATTTCAAAAAAACACTATTAGGTTGTTGTATTAAGTCCTCTACTTCTTTGGGCATCGTCCTGATTTCTCCCGCTATCATTCCCGCTTCGGTAGTCCAACCGGCTAAAGAAGCTTCACCCCTGTAGGCGCGATTCAACAGCACTGCGATGACGCCTGCATCTTCTACACCTGCTTTGCTGATATTGTTATCCGAAAATCGAATCACGATGCTCTAATTCATTGAGAAGTACGGAGTTAATAAAAAAATCGGTTCCCTTTTATCATGCGTGCAGCTTTTTCATTCATCTGCCCGATGGTAAAAAGAAATGGTATCCTTCGGCTAAGGCATATCAAAACCTTCTGAGAGGTTATTCATCATCAGCCAATTTACAACCCGCTTAGATAAATAATCTCTTTTTTTATTGCAATTTGGCCAACGCTTCTTTGATTCTTGCCCAGGCTTTTCTGATGTTTTCCTGACTGTTGGCATAAGAAAATCTTACGCAATTGGGTTCGCCAAAAGCAGCCCCCATTACAGAAGAAACATGTGCCGTATTTAGCAGGTACATACAAAGGTCGGCAGAATCTTTGATGAGAGAGGCTCCATCCGACTTGCCAAAGTAGGAACTCATATCCGGAAACACATAAAAAGCACCTTCGGGTTCAGAGCAGGTAACTCCGGGAACTTCTTTTACCAATTCAAGCGTAATTGTTCGGCGGCGGGCAAACTCTTCGGTCATTTCCCGGCAGGGGGTTAAATCGCCAGTAAGGGCTGCGATGGTTGCTTTTTGGGTAATGGAACAGGTGGCACTGCTAATTTGTCCCTGCAACTTTTCCATGCCTTTGGCCAGTTCCGTAGTGGTTGCCGTGTATCCTAAGCGCCATCCTGTCATAGCAAAGCCTTTACTCAAGCCATTAATCAGGATCACGCGGTCTTTCAGCTCAGCGAACTGCGCAATGCTTTCGTGGCTACCTACATAATTAATGTATTCATATATTTCATCAGAAATAATATAAATTCCGGGGTGCTTTTTAAACACTTCTGCAAGGCCGGCTAATTCCTCCCTGCTATACACTGCACCCGAAGGGTTACAGGGCGAAGAAAATAGAAAGGCCTTTGTTTTGGGTGTAATGGCCGCTTCTAACTGTTGTGGGCTGATTTTAAATCCATTTTCTACAGAGGAGCGGATCTCTACCACTTTTCCCCGGGCTATCTTTACCAGTTCGCTATAAGTGACCCAGTAGGGGGTAGGTATAATCACTTCATCATCATCATCCACTACTGCTAATATGGCATTGGCCAGGCTTTGTTTTGCTCCGGTAGACAAAACAATATGCTCGGGGGCATATTCTAAGTTATTGTCTCTTTTCAGCTTTACACATACGGATTCCCTTACGTCTAAATAACCGGGTACGGGGGTATAATGGGTCCAATTGTCATGAATAGCCTGAATGGCAGCCTGTTTTATATGTTCTGGAGTATTAAAATCGGGTTCGCCAAGGCTAAGATCAATAACGTCAATCCCTTTGGCTCGTAATTCACGACCCAATTTGGCCATTTTCAGTGTTTCAGGTTCAGCAAAACGGTTCAATAAAGATGATAAAGACATGAATTATTTTTTTAGTCGTTGAATAAATGGGCACAAATTTACTGATTTACGGTAGAAACCGGTGAAAGATATCCTTTTCTTTTCAACATTTTCTAAAAACAGGGGCACTTCGAGGGCAAAGCTACTGGCGAAATCCTAACAAAAAACGATGAATTTGCTGCCAATTGAAGCTTTGAAAACCCTTTTTGGATGAAAATGAGCCAGCCTGACGAAAGTAGGGAAGTGCTTTCGAAAAAGTTTTCAAACCCGTCTTGCGAAATCTCATATTTATATTTTGCGTAAAACCTTATCTTTGCAGCCTTTAATTTTTAGGGTAAAACCAACAGATAATAAAATTTACGTATGCAACTCAAAGGTTTGGTTCGATTTTTTACAATCCTACTCATCATTTACTCCGTGTATCAACTTTCTTTTACCTGGTTTGTTCGTAACCACGAAAAGAAATTAGAAGCCTCAGCCAAAAGCTATCTTTCATCCAATTTTCAGTCGGCTGCCGTAAAATATCCCGCTAATAAAGATTCACAGGATATTTACCAATTAGCATTGGATTCGGTGTATCGCGATCGTTTAAACCGGTTGAAAGACAGTACCAAAGACGAAACGGTTTCTTATGGTATCACCGGCGCCATCAGCTACCAGAAGGCTAAAGAAGAAGAGCTAAGCCTCGGGCTGGATCTTCAGGGGGGGATGAACGTAACGATGGAAGTGGAAATGAGTGGCTTGTTAAAAACGCTTGCCGGCAATAGCAAAGACCCCAATTTTCTAAAAGCTTTAAGCAATGCCAACCTGCGAAAAGCCAATAGCGATGCAAACTTCATTAGGCTTTTTGCAGAAGAGTTTAAGAAACTTGCTCCCAATACGCCCTTAGCCGGATTATTCGCCGCCGCTAATCAGGAAGATATAAAGGTAACAGATAGCGATTCTAAAGTAATTACCTTTCTTGAAAAACAGTCCAGAGCTGCATTTGACAATACCGTACGGTTGATAACCACCCGTATTGATAAGTTTGGCGTGGCACAACCCAATATTAATGCCGATGCCGATAAAGAAATTATTACCGTAGAGCTTCCGGGAGTTCAGGACAGAGAAAGAGTAAGAAAAAATCTACAAGCCTCTGCTAATTTACAGTTTTGGGAGGTGTATAATATTTCAGAAATATGGGCAAATATTCAGAAAGCAGATGATATTTTCTTTGCCCAGCATGGCGGTAAAATAAAAACTGACTCGGCTTCCGCTGCGGTTACAGATACTGCAGCCGCAAAAACCGCTACAGAAACTGCCAAAAACGATACTTCAAAAAATTTGCAGGATCAGTTGAAACAGTTAGCAGGTGCTGACGTTGGTGCTTCACAGGATAAAACGGGTGCCAGTACAGCAAGTTCTCAGGAAATGGAGGCCAAAAAGCATTTATATGGTTGGATCGGCTTTTCAATGGATCAGCAAGGCAGGTTGTATGATAATGGTATGATCGGCCAGGTACTTATAAAAGATACCCTTGAAGTTCGGAGAATTTTAGAGGCCGTTTCTATTAGGAACCAATTTCCTTCGGAGGTGGTTTGGATGTATGGCACACCTGAAAAAAAATCGCCTTATGTGGCTTTGTACGCCATTAAAACCTATGGCCGTGAAACTGCAAAATTGGGTGGCGAAACGGTAACCAATGCACGGGCCGACTTTGACCAAACGGGCAAAGTAAGCGTATCCCTTGAAATGAATCCATCCGGTGCCAGAATATGGGCAGATATGACAAGGGCCAATAAAGGGCGCCACATTGCAATTGTGGTGGACAATACCGTGTATTCTGCTCCTGTGGTAAACGAAGCAATCGAAGGGGGGCGTTCCAGTATTTCGGGCAATTTCAGCCACGAAGAAGGTACGGATTTGGCCAATATTCTTAAAATTGGTAAACTGCCGGCTCCGGCTAAAATTGTTCAGGAACAGACGGTTGGACCAACACTTGGCGAAAAAGCAATCCGGGGGGGGCTGATGTCTTTTGGGATCTCCTTTTTAATCATTTTCGGCCTGATGCTGATTTACTATAATTCAGCGGGTATCATTGCAAACATTGCCCTTATTCTAAATCTGCTGTTTACAGTAGGTGTTTTAGCCGGCCTGGGTGCCACATTAACGGCTCCGGGTATTGCTGGTCTGGTATTAACTATTGGGATGGCAGTGGATACGAATGTGATCATTTATGAACGTGTGAAGGAAGAGCTCCGACGGGGCAAGGGCTTCCTGGCGGCGATTCATGATGGGTATAATCGTTCTTTACCACCTGTATTGGACGGACACATCACTACCATGATCACGGCATTTATTCTTTATTATTTTGGCTTAGGCCCCGTTAAGAACTTTGCCACAACGCAAATACTGGGTCTTATGCTCTCTTTGTTCTGTGGTATTTTGGTAAGTCGTTGGGTAACAGATTGGTTTACAGATAATAAACGCCACTTAACCTACTTTAGTAAAATTAGTAATACCATTGAGAAAAAATCGAATTTCAAATTTATTGAGTTCAGAAAAACTGCCTATATCATTTCGGGTATCATAGTACTCCTGGGGATTGGCACGCTGTTTCATGGCTTTGATTACGGTGTTGAGTTCAACGGAGGAAGAAGCTACAGAATTGAATTTGAAAAAAATGTGAACGTTGAAAAAGTAAGAGACGATCTGCGAAATGTATTTGAAGATGAAAGCCCGATCATAAAAACCGTAGGAGACGCCAGTACATTGGATATTACTACCTCTTATTTGATAAAAGATCCCAATACCGATGCTGCCGACTCCATTGTAGCATCAAGGTTGTATGCAGGTTTGAAAAACCATCTGCCCGCAAATACCACCTGGGATCAATTTAATACGGATTTTAACAAAGGTTCCAAGAAAGTGTTACCTACCATTTCCGACGACCTGAAAAAAGGCGCTGTACAGGCTACAATTTTAGCTTTAGCCGCTATTTTCATTTACATCTTCCTTAGGTTCCGTAACTGGAGGTTCTCCTTAGGTACCATCTTGTCACTAATTCACGATGCCCTTGTCATGTTGATTGTGTTTTCCTACGCACGAGAATGGGTACCTTTTCCTTTAGAAATTGACCAACATTTTATTGCAGCCATCCTTACGGTGCTTGGGTTCTCGATGAACGATACGGTTGTAATTTTTGACCGGATTCGGGAAGATTCAGGCACCTATCCCAATATGGATCAGAAGACTTTAGTTAATAAAGCCATTAATGAAACTTTGAGCAGAACTATTATGACTTCGCTCACTGTGTTTATTACCGTTCTTATTCTGTTTATCTTCGGTGGCGAAGTAACAAGAGGTTTTGCCTTTGCCATGCTGATTGGGGTACTTACAGGTATCTATTCTACCATGTTTGTAGGGGTACCCGTACTGGTAGATCTGAAGGGTGGTTTCAGAAAATCAAAGGAATATATTGATTTGCATGCACCGAAAACCCAACCAGCAAAGAAATAGAATACAGTTGAAACGAATTTTTAAAGCCATCATTTTGTGATGGCTTTTTTTAACAGATTTGTTTTCTCCGGTGCACAAGTGTGGAGTGCAGTCACTTATTTTTATCAACGGGGTAAGCAGGTGAATGTGGAGCACCATAATTTTTACAATCCATTTGCAAAAACTTTAGTTGCTTTGGCGTTTTAAATCGCAGGGGTGAAGAAACTGGGAATACTCGTATTATTTTCTTTTTGCAGCTATCAGCAGATAAATGCGCAAATTCAGGTACAAGGCACTGTTTATGACAGCATTGGCGTTACCCCTGTACCCTTAGTGTCGGTGCTAACATCCTCCGGCCGAGGCGCCGTTACCGACGCCCAGGGGCAATACTCGGTGTATTTAGGCGAAAAAGATTCCATTTGGTTTAGCTATTTGAACAAACCCACACGAAAATTTGCAATTAAAGATATTCCAGTTTCCTACGCTTTTGATATTTCATTAAAGATTAGTATTCCCTTGTTGCCAGAGGCGCGTGTGCGAAGTCGCGATTACAAATCCGACTCTATTCGAAACCGCCTGGACTACGCCCGGGTCTTTGATTTTCAAAAGCCCGGTTTATCAATTGTTTCGGGAAACGGAGGTGTAGGCGTGGATCTTACTGAGCTCATTAATGCATTTCGGTTCCGGCGAACTCGCAATATGATGGCATTTCAGCGCCGACTGCTTAACGAAGAGCGAGATGCGTTTATTACACATCGGTTCAGTAAGTCGTTGATACGCCGCATTACGCCTTTGGATAATGATAGCATTATTAATAATTTTATACTACTTTACCAGCCCTCTTACCTTTTTACGGCTACCGCCAACGACTATGATTTTCACAAGTATATTAAAGAATCTTACGATCGCTTTATTTTGGGGTTGAAACCACCACCGCTTTGGCGTGAAGGCGAAATTAATGACGATTATTGATTCGAAATCTGCTCACAAACCACCACCGACCCGATTCTTAGGAATAATTGAAAAATCCAATAAGACAAATTAGCACCCAGGAGTGCCTGCATCCACAATTCTTCAATTATAACGGTGTGATTACCAATAATATTAAAAAAAATTTTGAAATTATAATAAATTGCCTATAATTGCTGCAAATTGATATTTTAACCGAATGCGATGAGTAAACAAATGTTCACATTGGAGTATCCTGTTCGTTGTTCTCCAGCGATTTTATATGAGTTCTTAGCTACTTCTAACGGGCTAAGTGAGTGGTTTGCCGAAACAGTGGACGAACATGAGGAAAAATTCTATTTTGGGTGGAGCGGTTCAGAAGAAGAAGCGGAAGTGTTGGGCAGCGAACAGGATAAATATATTCGATTTCATTGGTCCGATGCCCCGAAAAATGAATATTTTGAATTTCGTATTGACAAATCCGAAATTACCAATCAAACCATACTGGTTATAACCGATTTTGCTGAAAAAAAAGAAATTAAAGATCAAACTCAGCTTTGGGACTACCAGATTAAAGAACTTTTACATCGCTTAGGTGCTTAAACAAATTGTGAGCAAGAGGTAACTACATTGCCTGTTTAAAATACTACGCTTCAAAAAATGGGATATTTTACTCTCCTATCTAATATTTTTCAAAAATACCCAGGCCAAAAAGTGCAAAATCGTATTTTACCGGATCCTTTTTATCAAATTGGCTGAGTTGCTGTGTAAGTTGTAAAGCCGCCTGCCAGTCGTTCACAGATCGTTGTAGCAATCCCAAACGCCGCGCTACCCGGCCCACGTGCAAATCGAGGGGACAAATAAGTTGTGCCGCCTTTATTTCCTGCCAAATTCCAAAATCAACCCCTTTATTGTTAGAACGAACCATCCATCGGAGAAACAGGTTCAGTCGCTTGCAGGCAGATTTTTTTTCCGGTGTGGCAATGTGTTTGCGGGTTCTTTTGGGATAATCCAAAAAAATAGTTGAATCAAAAAAAGAGTTGTAAAAGCCTCTGAGTGCGGGTTCTACAGATGAGGCGTTTGCATTGAGGTGTCTGCTAAAAGTGGTTTCGAGTGACACTTCCCCTAAGATGGCGTAGTGATACTGTAGAAAATCAAAAAAATGAAAAAGATCGGTGGCGTTAAAGGTTCGGTACGCAAAATTTGTAAATACGGCCAAATCCGAATCTTTAAAATGAAGAATGAAATCATAAGGCGCGCGATCCATAAGGTGGAGCAACCGATCGCAGGATTGAATGATACTTTTACGGTTGCCCCAGGCAAGGATGGCTGCAAAAAAACCGGCAATTTCAATATCCTGCTTTTTTGTGAAATGATGCGGAATGGAAATCGGATCCTCTTTTATAAATTCGGGTTGCTCGTAAAAATCGGCTTTTTCGTTTAGAAAATCCTTCAGTTGATCAGTCATAATTCCTGTGCAGGTTTTGTGCGCTTTTTGCGTAATACCAGCGTTTGACCCATTTTTGGGATTGAACATCGTGTAAAAATCTCAAGGAGCCTATGATTATAACCCTTTGCTACACAGGGGTTCATGTTATGTTGCTACCGTTTTTCAACATCTATCCCCTCCATCGTTGAACGTTCCATCAATCCAATAAATAAAGAGCTTTCCCAAAGGAAGGCTTCTATTAACAGAACTCACACGTAGCCGGAAATCAAGGTCATGATGCTTGAATTGCCTGATTCAGATCTTCGATCAGGTCATCGGCATCTTCAATTCCTACGCTCAGCCGGATGAGGGAATCGTTTAGCCCATTCGCAATTCGCTCGGCACGGGGTATGGAGGCATGCGTCATAGTAGCGGGGTGATTGATCAGGGATTCAACGCCTCCCAGGCTTTCAGCAAGGGCAAATATTTTTGTAGAGGTAAGCAGTTTGCGCGCAGCCTGTTCCGAATCGTCTTTCAGTTCAAAACTAAGCATACTGCCAAAATCACGCATTTGCGTTTTTGCGATTTCATGCCCTGGAAAATCTGAAAACCCACACCAGTTTACTTTTCCCACTTTTGGATGTGTAGAAAGAAAATAGGCAATTTTTTTACCGTTTTCGCAATGCCGCTGCATGCGTACGTGTAGGGTTTTAATGCCGCGCAGCACCAAAAAGCAATCCATAGGACCGGGAATGGCGCCACCACTCTTTTGAAGAAAAAAGAGTTTCTCACGTAGTTCATCGCTGTTTACAATTAGCGCGCCCATTACCACATCACTATGCCCCCCCAGATATTTTGTTACCGAGTGCATCACAATATCTGCCCCCAGGTCTAAAGGGTTTTGTAAGTAGGGCGAGGCAAAAGTATTATCTACACAAAGCAAAGCACCCGCATTTTTAGCAACCTGGGCTACTGCCGCAATATCTGTAATATTCATCAAAGGGTTGCTGGGGGTTTCTACCCAGATCAGTCGGGTGTTGGTGGTTACACAAGCTTCAACATCTCCAATATTTGTGGTGTTGGTATAAACAAATCTGATACCAAAATCTTCCCATACCTTTAAAAATAAACGATAGGTGCCCCCATACATATCTTTAGAAGCAATTACCTCATCGCCTGGTTTCAATAGTCTGATTACTACATCTGTAGCAGCCATGCCGCTGCTAAAAGCTAATCCATGTTGGCCGTTTTCCAAAACAGCCAAAGCTTTTTCCAAAGCGGTGCGGGTGGGGTTACCAGCGCGAGAATAGTCGTAGCCCTTATGTTCATTTGGGCCGGTTTGCACAAAAGTAGAGGTTTGATAAATGGGAGTCATTATGGCTCCGGTGGAAGGATCCGGTTCCATACCGGCGTGAATAATTTTTGTATGCAGATTCATGATAACTTTTTGTTGATGACCTACAAACCTACATAAAATATCGGTATGAGTGCTTTGTACGATGAAAGAAATGGAAGCGTTTTTTATTAAAATGGGGTATCAAGCCCCCAACCCACGGTCAATTTCAGTATATTTGTAAGGTTACCATTTTACACAACATGTCGCACACATCATCTACCTTCCTGAAAAAGAGCGCTGAAAAGGCGATGGATCGCGATCACAGAAAAGTGATCAATTTTAATATCAATAAATATACAGCAGCGGTTCCAGCCGGAAAAAAACAGTTTGCCGATCTGGCGCACACCCGCGAAAGGGCAAAAAATATTAAATGGAAAGCTATTGAAACGCTGGATCTGATGTTGGAGAATTTCGAAGCGGAGATTACAAAGCGGGGTGCCCGGGTAATCTGGTGCAACGATGCCGATGAAGCGAATGAAGCCATTTTGGATATTTGCCGTCAAAAAAATTGTAAAACCGTAGTGAAAAGCAAGAGCATGGTTACGGAAGAAATTCACCTGAACCCGCATTTGGAGAAAGCCGGTATTGAGAGTATTGAAACCGATTTGGGGGAATATATTCAGCAACTTGACGGCGAGCCTCCCTACCACATCGTTACGCCCGCCATGCACAAAAGTGCCACACAAATTGCCGAACTATTTGCAGAAAAACTCCATACCGACCCTTCTTTGTCTCCCAAAGAGCTAACCCTTATTGCGCGTGATAAACTGCGGCAAAAATATGCAGAAGCAGAAGTAGGCATTACGGGTGCAAATTTTATAATTTCCGATACCGGTGCCATTGCCCTTACCGAAAATGAAGGAAATGCCCGGCTGAGTTGCTCAATGCCGAAAACACATATTGTGATTACAGGTATTGAGAAAGTAATCCCTACCCTGACAGATTTGGCTTTGTTTTGGCCCCTTCTAGCCACGTTTGGAACCGGCCAAACCATTACATCCTATAGTACCATTGTAAGTGGTCCCCGGCAACCCGGCGAAACCGATGGGCCGGAAGAGATGTATGTGATACTCCTGGATAATGGACGCACCAATTTATTGGCCAATGAAAAAGTTAGGGAAGCGCTGTACTGCATACGTTGTGGGGCCTGCTTAAACGTTTGTCCGGTGTATAAAAATATTGGAGGGCATACCTATGGAACTACCTATAGTGGCCCCATTGGTTCCGTAATTACGCCTCATTTGCGGGGTATGAAAGAATGGAAACATCTTAGCCATGCCTCATCTCTTTGCGGAGCCTGCACAGAAACCTGCCCCGTAAACATAAATATTCACAAACTGCTTTTGGAAAACCGTTTTGAAGCAGCCAAACAGGGGTTGCCCACGCTTACCGAAAAAGTGGTTTGGAAAATGTGGAAGGTTGCCATGCTCAGGCGCAGTTTGATCAATACCGCAAATGGGAATACTAAAGCTACTCTGGTTAACGCCATTGGTGGTGCCTGGACAAAAGGCCGCAGTAAACTGCATTTCCCAAAAAAATCTTTTAACGAACTCTGGAAAGAACAGCATAAAACAAGGCAAAGCTAAGGTGCGAAAACTTCCCCTGTGGTTGTAAAAAACTTCTAATTTTTTGGGGGGTGCTGTTTTGTTTCCTTTGCCCAACTATCTTTCAAACCCACCGTCTTATTAAAGATCAGTCTGTCCGGGGTGCTGGCAGTATCCAGCGTGAAATACCCTTTGCGCAGGAACTGAAAGCGTTGGTCAAGTGAAGCGCTTTGCAAAGCGGGTTCGGCCAGAGCCTTGTCATCCACTTTCAGTGAGTTGGGATTAATATATTCTTTAAAATCTCCTGTTTCACCAGAGGGGTCTTCTACAAGAAATAGCCGGTCGTATTCGTTGATCGTTACTTTTACACAGTTTTGTGCGTCCACCCAATGCAAGGTTCCTTTCACTTTAATTCCCGAGGTGTCTTCGCCACTTTTGCTTTCGGGTATATAAGAGCAATTTAACTGAAGAAGGGTGCCCGATTCATCCTTCACCACTTCATCACAACGGATAATATAGGCATGTTTCAGCCGCACCATTTGGCCGGGCGCCAATCGAAAATATTTTTTTGGAGGATCTTCCATGAAATCTTCTTGCTCGATGTACAGTTCTTTGGAGAAAGAAATTTCCCGGTAACCGGCGTCAGCGTCCTCTGGGTTGTTTTCAGCTTGCAGGGTTTCACCGGCTCCTTCATAGTTGGTAATCACTACTTTCAGGGGGTTGAAGACTACCATTCGGCGCAGAGCTACTTTGTTAAGATCTTCTCGCACACAAAACTCTAAAAGCCCCACATCTACAGTATTTTCGCGTTTGGCAATGCCAATTCGCTCGCAAAAGTCCCGAATACTTGCAGGGGTGTATCCTCTGCGGCGATAACCTGAAATTGTAGGCATGCGGGGATCGTCCCATCCCGTTACATGGCCTTCGTTGACTAATTGAAGCAGTCTTCTTTTGCTCATAACCGTATGGCTGAGATTTCGCCGTGCAAATTCATATTGATGGGATGGAAAAATCTCGAGTTTTTCTATCAGCCAGTCGTACACCTCCCTGTGGGGTACAAACTCCATGGTACAAATGGAGTGCGTAATATTTTCAATAGAGTCACTTTGGCCATGCGCAAAATCGTACATCGGATAAATGCACCATGCATCACCGGTGCGATGGTGGTGGGCGTGTTTAATACGATAAATAATGGGGTCGCGCATGAGCATGTTGGGCGATGCCATGTCTATTTTGGCGCGTAATACCTTTTCTCCATCCTGGTACTTGCCTTCACGCATTTCTTCGAACAGTTTTAGGTTTTCTTCCACCGTCCTTTCGGCAAAGGGGTTGCGGCGGCCCGGAGTAGTTGGGGTGCCTTTTTGCTCAGCAATCTCTTCACTGGTACTATCGTCCACATAAGCCAACCCATCTTTTATCAGCTTTAAAGCATATTCGTACAGAGTTTCAAAATAATCCGATGCATATAGCTCCTGTTCCCATTTAAAACCCAGCCACTCTACATCGCCTTTGATGCTATCTACATATTCGGTTTCTTCGGTGATGGGGTTGGTGTCATCGAAGCGGAGGTTTGTGTAGCCTCCATATTTTTCAGTAAGTCCAAAATTGAGACAAATACTACTGGCATGGCCGATATGCAGATACCCATTAGGTTCTGGGGGAAAACGGGTTACAATCGTTTTGTATTTGCCAGATTTCAGGTCTTTTTCGATAATTTCTTCGATGAAATTGAGGCTTTTTTCCGGTTCTTCTTGCTTTTGAAGTTCTTTATTTTGTTCGCTCATAAAAAAAATTAGCGCCTGTTGTTGCTTGCAGCAGTCTTTTAAGGCGTGTTGAAATTGTATGATGAAGGTTGGCCCGTTGAGTTGTTATTGAAAAACCCCTTAACCCCTTTCCTTTGGTTGATGACCATGTTCTTTTACCCAACGAATATTGTTTTGGCATCGCTTCACGGCTCTGCCCATGAAATGAAACCCGTTTGCGCCCCTGATTCTTCTCCATCAAGCCAGAACACAGGCATCCATCTGTGCAAAAATAGCGGTTTGAAGTGATTTTTTGAGATGGGGAGTCCATTTCCTCAGGCCTACTTCAATCCTTTACGGTAAATAGCGTATTCTTTATACATTTTGTGGCCGTCAAGGCGTTCTATTTCGCCCCGCATTTTATGGTTGGTTCGCATGATCAGGTGGCTATCCATCGTGGTAAACCCCGCTGTAATTGCGGATTGAAAAAGAGAAATAGCCAACAGTGCATCTAATCCCTTATTTTGGTAGTCTCTGTCAATGGCGCCGAGGAGTAATTGCAGGCGTTTACTATGACGGGCAGTTTGCCAAATGGAGTACCAGCCAAAAGGGAGTACCCGTCCTTTTGCTTTTTTGATGCCTGGGCTTAAATCGGGTAGGGCAATGATAAATGCCACGACGGTGCCTTGTGGGTTTAAGATAATTTTTATTAAACGAGGGTTCAGCATAGGCAAAAATCGGTTAGCAAATTCGTCCATTTCGGCGGTGCTTACAGAAGTGAAGCCGTAAATCTCCTCGTAGGTGCGGTTGATGAGTTCAAATACAGGCCGCACAAAAGGTTTTATTTTTCGGGTGCTGGTAAATTCAAGAACCTGTAATTTTAGATTGCGTTCCACCCGTTCGGCATACCTTCGGAAGCGATCCACGGTTGCGGGAGCAATGGGTACATCGTACTGGCAGAGCTCAACAAAAGGATCATAGCCATTAGCGAGTATATATTTCTTCATAAATTCGAAACTGCAATTGGTTACAATCATTGTTGGTGCATCAAATCCTTTGGTTAAAAAACCCTGAGGTTCTTTATCTGAAAAACCCATTGGGCCAATTAACTGGGTACATCCCTGATTTTCTGCCCAAACTTCTACGGCTTTTAGTAAGGTGTCAAATATGGTTTTGTCTTCATAACATTCGAAGTAGCTGAAACGGGCAACGCGGGTGTTGTTTTTTTTGTTGAAATGATGAGGAATAATTCCCATAATCCGGCCTACAGGCTGTTGGTTTTTATAGGCCAACAGCAAAATTGTGGTGGCATGCTGAAATGCGGGGTTTCGTTTTTTGGAAAAAAACTTTTCTTCATCCATGTAAAGAGGGTGCACCCAGCTTGCATGGTTGCTGTGAATTTTTTCGGGTAAATAAATAAAAGTTTTTAGTTCAGACTTTGAGATTACTTCTTTTACAAAAATTTCCATGTGTGGTTTTTTCCTTAAATGACAAACTTAGGATGGGTTGTCCTGCAATACCTTGTTAATTACTGAGTAGCCAATTTCTGGTTGAAAGTATCAATTTTTTAACAAGAAACAAAAACCATTTTCTGGCAGAGAAAATTTTGGGACTGGTTGATGGTCTTTACATTCTTTTTTAGGATCTTAGCGCTTTAACTGCCATTTTTTATGATTGCACCCTGTTTATATATTGCAGGATCCGGAAACAAAGGCCGGGGCGTATTTACAGCCGATTCTATTGAAAAAGGATCTATAGTAGAAATTGCACCTGTATTGGTAATGGATGCGCGCGAGCGAGAACTTTTAGATCAAACTGCACTTTATAATTATATTTTTGAATGGGGTGAGGAGGGCTGTCTGTGCTGCTTAGCTTTCGGATGGCTGTCATTGTACAATCATTCCTACGAAAGCAATTGTGAGTATGATATGGATTACGCAACCGATACGATTTCTGTGAAGACGGTTCGGTTCATAAAAGCAGGAGAGGAGTTATTCATTAATTACAACGGAACCTGGAACGATAAAAAACAGCTTTGGTTTGATGCGCAATAAGTGGCGCATTCATTCATTTTCAAACAAGATTCTGACTGTTTGGTACATGAGTTGGTTGTGCATTAGGGCAGATGACTGGCTGGCTCTGTCTGAAAAGCCCTTCAATCCAAATAAACCGGCGGCATTCCCTTTGTTTATGGCTATTTCCATATAGTCGGCACTGTTGAAAAATGCAAGTTTTTCACCCTCCGGTACATCGGCGTAGGATTCACTGATGGTGCTAATTATTTCATCTCGTTTAAAGATGATTTTGAACTTTCGTCCTTTGCGAAGCGTTTCAAATTGGTGTCGGGTAATATTGACAATTACATTTTCAAAATTGTCAATAAAAATAATCTGTCCTTCAATAGCATCATGATCCTGAAGCGGTTGCAAAGGGTTTTTTTCGATGTAATTAAAATCAGGCAGGCCGATTTGATCCATCGGTTCGCCTTTTAGAATCCTATTAATGGTGGTAGCCATGGTTCGGGCATAGCTTAGGGTGTTTTTAGGGCTATGGTTTTCAAGGGGTATTCCCATCACCATGTCCGGCCTCTCCTCCAAAATCATGCTTAACAGGCCATTGTCCGGGCAAAGAATGTATTGGTTTTTGTGAAAGGTCAATAACAGATTTCTGGGCTTTTTTTCATAGAGATTGACTAAGATCAGATGAAATGTGAAATCGGGAAAGTTTTTGAAAGAACCGCGGCAGATATATGAGGTTTGAGGAAAGTTGAAGGGTGTGATTTTGTGTGTTATATCAATGATATGCAGGTCGGGGTTGGCTTGCAGTAGTTGCGCTTTCACAGCCCCTATAAGATAATCTGCGTTTCCTATGTCCGATATAAGCGTAACAAAATTCATAACCTCTACTCAATCCTTTTTTTCTAATGTGTAAAAAATAGGGCTCCCGATATTATTTTACCAATTGCCTGTCTTTAAAATAAAACTTATGTACCAGTTTATCGGCCCAGGCAGGGAAGAACTTATTGAAAAACACGGTTTGTTTGCCTGTAAAGGTAAGAACCAGGGTTCTTTTCTTTTTTCTGATGGCATTCAGCAGTAAGTTGGCACATACGTCAGCAGGCATGAGTTTGGCTTCGTCCATTGGGTTTTCTTCTTGTTGTTCTCCTTTGTCGTTTAAAGCCCGGTTGCGGATGCCCGAACTGGTAAAACCTGGGCAAACCCACATCACATGTACATTGTCATCTTTTAGTTCCGTTTTCAGCGCTTCCAGAAAACCCTGCAATGCAAACTTGCTGGCCGAGTAGGCCGTTCGGCCGGGCAAGCCCCTGTAACCGGCAATTGAAGAAACCCCAACGATGGTACCTTGCGATTTTATCAGGTGCGGCAGGGCGAAGCGGGTGCAATAAGCGGCTCCAAAAAAATTAACACCCATCACTTGCTCAATAACGCGAATATCCAAATCTTTTAACAAGCCTCTCATGCTAATCCCGGCATTATTGATTAATATGTCTATACGTTCAAAAACTTTTAAGGAAGACTCTATAAATCGCTTACATTCCTGTTCCCTGCTTACATCTGCTACTAAAGTGTGCAGCGGCGCAGAAGGGTGGGTGGATTGGAGTTCGTAAAGCCGGTCGTGGTTGCGGCCACAGGTAGCTACTTTGGCGCCGTAATCCAACAACGTGGTAACTAAGGCTTTGCCAATGCCGTCTGTTCCGCCGGTTACCAAAACTACTTTATCTTTGTAGTATTCGTTCATTTGTGGTTCAATTGTAAGTTGGGAACAAACGTACTTAATAATTGACAAAATGCGTGTGTTTTGGATCTCCATTTATTCCTTATTTGCCATTTTTATCGAAAAGCGATTGTGTTTTTTTAATTATATAGGTATGAAAACAAATTTCATGAGCTCCTTAACGGCTCTGTTTTTTCTCTTTTTCTCTATCGTGTTTGCAATTGCAGGATCTGCCCAAAGCTCCTGGATCCGTATCAATCAGTTGGGATATTTGCAACAAGATGTAAAAGTGGCCGTGTGGGTAAGCAAGGAAAATGTACCCTTACGTTCTTTTACCCTTCACGATGCTGCTTCCGGCCAGCAGGTTTATCAATCCTCCAATTGTAGGGCTTATGGCGCTTATGCTGCTTTTAGCAGTAGTTGCAGGCTTAATTTTTCAGATTTTGGTAAAGAAGGGACATACTATATTCGAGCGGGAGGCGTGGCTTCCCCTATTTTCAAAATCTCTAATAGTGCATATAATGGCACAGCCGATTTTGTGATGCAATACATGCGCCAACAACGTAGTAAATACAACCCGTTTTTAAAGGACAGTTGCCATACCTCGGATGGGTTTATTGTCTATCATCCCAATCCAAAGAAAGATTCTACCCGATTGGATGTTGCCGGTGGCTGGCACGATGCTTCTGACTATTTACAATACCTGCCCACATCAGCCAATGCAACTTTTCAAATGCTTTTTGCTTATATGAAGCATCCACAGAGTTTTGAAGATAGATATGATACCCGGGGGCACAAGGGGGGTAATGGAATTCCTGATATTTTGGACGAGGCGAAATGGGGTTTGGACTGGCTGGTAAAAATGAATCCCGCTAAAGGAGAATATTACAATCAAATTGCTGACGACCGAGACCATCGGGGCATGCGGCTACCTACGCTTGATACGGTGAAATATGCTGAAAATCAAGGTTTGGCAAGGCCGGTATATTTTATAACCGGAAAAGTTCAGGGCGAAAAGTATAAGAACAACACCCGTGGAGCTGCTTCTTCGGTTGCAAAATTCGCTTCGGCTTTTGCACTGGGTTATAAGGTGTTGCAACCTTTTTACCCCGAATTTGCACGGCAACTATTGCCAAGGGCAGTAGCAGCTTATGAATTTGCCAAAGCAAATCCTGGTAACACACAAACGATCTCGATGGTATCCCCTTATATTTATGCAGAGGATAATTATGTAGATGACATGCAATTAGCCGCCTTAGTGCTCTATGATATTCAAAAAAAATCCGGACTGCAGAAAGATGCATTCGATTTTGCACGGCAGGAACCTGTTACGCCCTGGATGGGTGCCGACACGGCGCGCCATTACCAATGGTATCCTTTTGTGAACCTGGGACACTATTTCGGGGCAAAGCAAAAAAACCACCCAGATGCCAAAGAATATATCCGATTTATGAAAATGGGAATAGACCGGGTGCTGAGACGAGGGTCTTCTAACCCATTTTTAATGGGTGTTCCATTTATTTGGTGCTCTAATAATCTGAATGTAGGGATACTAACCCAGGTTGCTTTATACAAAAGCATTACTGGCGACAGGCAATACGACGAATTCGAAGCAGCTTTGCGAGACTGGTTATTTGGCTGCAATCCCTGGGGTACCAGTATGATCTGCGATTTGCCCGAAAACGGAATCGCTCCGAAAGATCCCCACTCGGCTTTTACCCAATTGTATAAGTACAATATTTCCGGAGGTTTGGTAGATGGTCCCGTATATGGAACAATTTGGGATAAACTGATTGGCATTAAACTATACAATCCAGACGAGTTTGCCCATTTTCAATCCGATTTAGTGGTCTATCACGATGATTATGGCGACTACTCTACCAATGAACCCACCATGGATGGTACCGCCAGCCTTAGCTATTATTTGTCTTATATGCAAGCTATGGGTGCCCGAGCCTCAGTCTTCGACAGCCAGGGAGCACAAATAAAAATTCCGACGAAAAGCAAAGCGCTGTACCTTATTTTTTCAGCTCACGACTATGGCGAAGGGGGAGAGCTGATTACCCGTGTATTACAAAAAAACAAGGCAAAAGCCAGTTTCTTTTTTACAGGCGATTTTCTGCGCAACCCGTCCTTTAACCCGCTGATAAAAAAAATAAAGCAAGACGGACACTATATCGGTTCCCACTCCAACAAGCATTTGCTTTATGCCGACTGGCAGCAAAGAGATTCTTTATTAATTGACAAAACCCAATTTGTGAACGATATTCAAAGCGCACAAAAAGAGCTTGGAAAACTGGGCATTGCAAAAGGAAACTGGTTTCTCCCCCCTTACGAATGGTACAACCGGAAGATTGTAGATTGGAGTAGGGAACTGGGACTTACGGTTATCAATTTTACTCCTGGCACGGGCACAAATGCTGATTATACTACTCCCGATATGAAAAACTACCGGAGTAGCGAGCAACTGTTGCAACACCTCTTTGAAGTAGAGCAAAAAAAGGGACTTGAAGGAAATCTGATATTAGTACACCTGGGTACTGCACCTGAGCGCAGCGACAAATTTTATAATAAATTAGACAAGATTCTTGAAAAGCTGAGGGCATTGGGTTATACCTTCGCAAAGCTGCCCTAATTATTTTTCTATCAACTTGCTGGAATTAATTGGCAAAAAGTTTGGTGTAATAAACCGATAACCCTATTTTTGCACTCCCAAATTTGGGGATAAGGGTTGATTCCGTAGCTCAGTTGGTAGAGCACAACACTTTTAATGTTGGGGTCCTGGGTTCGAGCCCCAGCGGGATCACAAAAACCTCGCAGTTATGCGGGGTTTTCTGCTTTAAATGCCAGTCAATAAAAACCGTGTGGGTTTTTGCTTTCAATTCAAGTCCTGTTCTTTTCTACCAGAAGCCCGGACGATCCTACCAGAAAATATCTCAAATACAGGTTCAACGCAATCTGCTAAGAAATTCCCATAGTCAACAGAGCCGAACATAATAAAATTTTCATAAATTTGCAACATTGTATCAAAAATTGAAAAAATCGGATTCCATAAAAAAGCTATTTGCCTTCATGGCATTGGGTTTGTTATTGATCAGCACCGTGCCAAAATCGCTATGGCACGACTGGTTAGTCCATCATCAGGACCATCAGTTCAACCCATCCGACACATCTGAGAGTTTTCAGCCCTATCATTTCAATTGCGGGTTTACGATTGATTATTTAAATGTTCCTTTTGATATTGGCCCAATTCACGTTGAAATACCAATAACCATTGCCCGAACGGACAAACAGAAACTCAACTCTTTGTTTTTTTTAGATCCGGTACCCTCCGGAAGGATACCCAGGGCCCCACCTGTAGTTGCGTAATTAGCAAGATGGCTGAATCGTTTTTATTTGGCTATAAAAAGAATTGCAAACAGTGCAAATGCTGTTTATTGCTGTGGCCTGTTCATTAGTAAACATACTACAATGCGATACCTGTTATCTCTTCTGATTATTTTTATTTTTCAGTTTCCTGTTAGTGGCAATCCCCCTTTAAAGGGCATCCTTTTTGGAACTATTAAAGACAATCGAAGTCAAAAGTCTTTGGTAGGCGCCAGTGTGCATATTCCCGATTTGAAGCTTTGGGCTATTACGGATACGAACGGATATTATAGTATTTCCAACCTTCCTAACGGTAATTTTGCTGTAGAGGTGTCGTGTGTGGGGTATCGGGCGGTGGTAGGCTATCCGAATATTACCGGCGCTACCCGTGCAGATTTTTTGCTGGAGCCTTCTGTAATTGAAATAGAAAATGTTACGGTTACGGGTGTTGTAAGCACTATGCCTATCAGGCGGTCTCCGTTGCAGGTCTCAATCGTTTCAAAGAAAGAACTCAACCGATCTTCAGGCACCACGTTATTAGAGGCGCTAACAAAAGAACCTGGCTTTTCCATTGTAACCACCGGCCCGGCCATCGCCAAACCGTTCATCAGAGGTTTGGGCTACAACAGGGTTGTGGCCGTACACGATGGGGTAAGGCAGGAAGGCCAGCAATGGGGCGATGAACATGGCCTTGAAGTAGATGAATACAGCGCTCAAAAGGTGGAAATATTGAAAGGCCCGGCTTCATTAATGTTTGGAAGCGACGCTATGGGAGGCGTATTACATATTTCAACCCATGTGCCTGTTGCGTTCAACACGATTCAGGCAAAACTATCGGGCAGCAATTATAGTAATAATCGTATGGTTGGCAGCTATGCCAATATTGCAGGTAATGTCAATGGGTTGATTTGGAGTGCTTACAACAGTGTAAAAAACGCCGGGGATTATAAAAACAAATGGGATGGAAGGGTTTTGAACAGCCGGTTTCAGGAAAATAACTTTGGAGCTACCATCGGCATTAACAAAAGCTGGGGCTACAGCCATCTGCTTTTTTCAAAGGTTTACCAAAATATCGGAATGGTGGAAGGTGAAAGAAACGAAAAAGGAGATTTTGTAAAGGAAGGGTATGAAATTACACCGGCACTCTTTAAAAGCAAAAGACCCTTAGCTCCTTACCAACAAATAAGCCACACGAAACTGACCTTGGATAATTCTCTGTCTTTGCAAAATGGTGCCCGTGTTTCCGCCATCGTTGGATATCAGATAAATCATAGAAAGGAATTTGAAAATGAGGTTCAGTTACCGGTTCCTTCAATCTATTTCGATTTAAAAACCACAAGTTACCATGTCGCCTATCATCACCCCGTTACTAAGTTTTGGAAAACATCTCTTGGTTTTAGCGGTATGAATCAACAAAACAGAAATAGAGGAGAGGAGGCAATCGTACCCACCTATAACCTTTTTGATTTGGGTCTTTATGGTTATACAGCAAAAACTTTCAAGGGTTTGACGGTAAGCGGAGGTTTGCGCTACGATCTCAGAAAAATGAATACGAAGCCCCAGAAAACAAATCTATCGGAAATAAAATTTGACCCATTTACGAAACAATTCACCAATTTTTCTTCAAGTTTGGGTTTCAGTCAGGAGGTAGGCAAAATCATTCTGCTGAAACTGAATTTAAGCAAGGGTTTTAGAGCCCCCAATGTTTCAGAAATGGCTGCGAATGGAGAACATGAAGGCACAAAACGCTACGAAATTGGTAATAGAAACCTGAGGAGTGAAAATTCGTTTTCTATTGATGGCGGCATTTCTATTGAGACAGTACATGTGAGTGCCAACCTGTCGCCATTCTACAACACAATCAAAAACTATATTTTTTATCAAAAACTGCCAGGAGCAGCGGGTACCGATTCAATCATTGATGGAGCAGCAGTATTTAAATTTATGCAACAAAACGCCAGGCTTAGGGGCTTGGATATAAATGTGGATCTGCATCCGCATCCCTTAGATTGGCTTCATTTTGAGAATACATTCAGTTTCACTCAAGGCCGGTTTTTGAAAGCAGTGGATGGGTCTTTCAACCTGCCGTTGATAGCTCCTGCACGTTGGCTAACTCAGCTTAGAGCAGAATTTCTCAAGGTTTCAAAAACGTTTCAAAACCTGTATATCAGTATGGAAATGGACAATATGGCCGCTCAAAATAATTTTTTTTCAGGTTATGCTACAGAAACCGCTACAAAAGGATACACGCTGTTTCATGCTTCAGGGGGTGTAGAATGGGTAAGAGACAAAAGAAAGATCGCTATTATACATCTTGCAATGACGAATATTACCGATGTGGCCTACCAAAGCCACCTGAGCCGCTTAAAATATTTAGACGAGAACCCTGTTACCGGCAGAAAGGGGGTATTTAATATGGGTAGAAATTTTGTTGCAAGAATCATACTACCCTTAGAATGGCGGCTAAACTGATCCCCTTTCATTTTATTCAACCTTCTGATGGTCAGGTGTCCTTGGCCTTGCATGAAGGCATTTCATAAATAAAAGATAAGATCCCTCATTCCACTGCGTTTCGTTCGGGATGATGACTGTAAAAAAACAATCTCGATGACATCCGTTGCTGCCAATGGTTTTGCCATGCAAATCGTAAACCCGGACGAACCGAGATACATTACCTTGTTTGTTTTTATTGCAATGTTACCCTCTCCGGGCTTTCGAAAGCCAGAATCCATTTTTCTATTTATCTTGTAGCTCTAAAACAAAGTATGGATACTCAAAATTCTTTCATTCAAGTTGTAAAGCGGCCTTTCCGCTTTAAGATGTTTTTGCTGAAAAAGCTGCCGGCAGCCTACTTCTCTGGGCTTCGTGTTACAGCTTTTGACAATACCCAATGTACGGTGGCGATTCCTTTTAAATGGTTTACAAAGAACCCCTTTCGCTCCACCTATTTTGCCTGCTTGTCCATGGCAGCCGAATTAAGCACAGGCGCATTAGCAATGGCATCTGTGTATGGCAGAACCCCGGCAGTGTCTATGTTGGTAACGAAGATAGAAGCCGAGTTTTTTAAAAAAGCGGTCGGCCGCAGTTTTTTTACCTGCACGGATGGTGAAGCTATTGAAAAGGCCGTACAAGCCGCCGTTGATACGGGTGAGGGACAGGTGTTTCAGGCAATAACTAACGGAGTAAATGAACAACAGGAACCGATTGCCCGTTTTGTAATTACCTGGTCCTTTAAAGTAAAACTGCCCGGGAAAGGGTAGAATCTTCAACAGGATAAAGCCGTTTTTCAAATTACTTTATTACCTTTCAAGTTTCAAACTTAAATTTTTATTCATGAAAATAGCTTTTCATGGTGCTGCGCAAACCGTTACCGGGTCAAAACATTTGTTGACTTTAAAGAATGGCAAAAAGGTTTTATTGGATTGCGGCATGTACCAGGGTATGGGCAATCAGGAAGACAACTTAAACCGCGAATTTGGCTTTGAAAGCAATGAGGTGGACGCCATGATTCTGTCACACGCTCATATAGACCATTCAGGGTTGATTCCTAAATTGGTAAACGAAGGTTTTTTGGGGAATATTTTTTGCACCGATGCTACGAAAGAATTAGCGGGCATTCTACTACTCGACAGTGCTGAAATACAGGAGAGTGATAGCCGGTTTGCCGAAAAAAAAAGATTGCATCGCCCAGAAGAGTTTACAAAGCCGATTTATACAATTGACGATGCGAAAAGGGCATTAAACCAGTTGGTGCCTCGCGTATATGGAGAATGGTTCGAAGTAATAGAGGGGGTAAGCTGCATGTTTACCGATGCTGGACATATTATTGGTAGCGCCTGCGTTCATTTAAAAGTGATAGAAGATGGAAAAGAGACGCATATTACGTTTAGTGGCGATATCGGACGGTATCGGGATGTTATTTTACGATCGCCTGAAACCTTTCCACAGGCCGATTACATCATTATGGAATCTACCTACGGCAACAGTTTGCACGATAACGTAACCGGTACTGGCGATATTTTATTTGACTGGATTGAAAGAATCTGCATAAAACAGAAAGGAAAACTCATTCTGCCAGCGTTTAGCGTAGGGCGCACGCAGGAAATTCTGTATTTTTTAAACCAGCTAAGCAATGAAAAGCGCCTGCCTCCAATTCCTTTTTATGTGGACAGTCCTTTAAGTATTGAAGCCACGGAAGTTGTCAAGCATTTTCCACAATATTTTAATAAAAGGGTACATAATGTACTTAAAAATGATGATGATCCCTTTACATTTCCCGGCCTGGTTTATGTAAAAACAGTAGATCAGTCAAAAGCATTGAACTTTCAAAACGGGCCCATGGTAATTATTTCGGCCAGTGGTATGGCCGATGCTGGCAGGGTGAAGCACCATATTAGTAATAATATAGAAAACTCCCGCAATGGAATCGTGTTGACGGGCTATTGCGAACCCCACTCTCTGGGCGCACGCCTGCTTTCGGGAGCAAAAGAAGTTGGAATTTTTGGAGTTGAACACGAAGTACATGCAACTATTGGGCAGATTAGGAATATGAGCGCCCATGGCGATTATGAAGATATGAGCCAATGGCTGGCCTGTCAGGATCCAAGGGCTGTAAAAAAACTTTTTTTGGTGCATGGTGAGCCCGACGTGCAATTTGCATTTAAAAAACGATTGGTGAAAAAGGGCTTCCTTGACGTTTTCGTACCCGAAAGACATTTTGAAATAGGCATTGGGTAATCCTTGTTTATACACTTTTGATTTTTTTTTTAGATTGTTCCTATCGCTCAAATCAGAAGAACAGGTTTTGTGTTTGCCATTTTAAGTAGTAAATCATGGAGTTGTTATCCGTGCTTATGACATAAATCAGGGTTTTTGGTAAGCATCATCTCAAAAGATTGATTACCTTTGCAAATAGCCTCTTAATGACGATTTTTTTAAAAACGATTTCTTTTTAGAAATAAGATTCGTCGTTATTTGCACTTCCTATCATGAATACGTCAGAAAAAACGGATCTTATTGATTTATTTGATAAAATTTCAAAAGGTGATAATCAGGCGTTTACGACTGTTTACCAACAGTATTGTAGTAAAATATATTCTACCGTATTACAGTATTGCAAGTTAAAAGATTTGGCAGAAGATGTTACTCAGCAGGTTTTTTTTATTCTATGGGGAAAAAAGAGAGACCCTGCCTGAAATTGAGAATCCCGAAGCATGGATCTGGGTGATAGCAAGAAATCAGGCGCTTAAAAGGCTTAAAATAGAAGCCGGCAATCAAAAATATATTGCTTACGTAAAGGAACGCTTTTTTGAAGAATCAACGAATCCGCTTCACGGATTGATTCAAAAGCAACAAAACGAAAAAATTGAGCAGCTGCTCTCGCGCTTGTCTCCCCGGCAACAGGAAATATACCGGCTGAACAAGTACGCCGGGATTACCTACTCCGGAATTGCATCCCGTTTAGGATTAAGTAAAGAGACGGTTAAAGAACACATGGCGAATGCACTGAGGGTGCTACGCGGTTTGATTGTAACCTATAAAGACGAGCTTACCCTCCTTTTACTATGGTATAGTCTTTAAAAAAAAATTTTACCCCCCCCTTTTTTTCTTCCAGATGTACATTATAGCAGTGTATGTCTAACGAAAGGTTCACATATTTAATAAAAGGTTGGTTAAACGAGCGCCTAACTTCGGAAGAGATTGACGAGTTTATGCTTGCTTTGCAAGATGAGCATTTCACAGCCTTGTTGGGCGACGAAATAGTGGCTTCCTTAACAGCCGACACCTATTCAGGATTAGACAGGAGCGAAGACCGGGAAAGAATTTTCAGACAAATACAAAAGCGAGTACAAGATAGTGCTTTACGGGGTCGTAAAAAATCGGGTTCCTATAAACTTATTGTAAGATGGGCTGCTGCGGCAGTAATTATAGGAATTTGTGCGGCCGGGTATTTTTATTTAATTCCAAAATCGCAGAAGCAAATTGGCAATGCCGAAGCCCAGGTTACCTATCCCAAAACTACACTTGCTGTGATAACGCTGCCCGATGGCACAAAAATTCGTACCGATACGCTAAAAGATGAGAAGCTGATTCAGCAATACGGTTTGTTTTTTATGATGACCGATTCCGGGAGCTTGGTTTTTAATCCCTTATCGCTTGGAGTGTTAGATACCACATCCTTAATTAAAATTGATAACCCCCGTGGAAGTGCCTCACTGCAATTGAAACTTAGTGATGGCTCCCGGGTTTGGTTGAACTCCCAATCTTCGATTACCTATTCGCCGGCATTTAAAGCCCACAGCAGGGATGTTGAAATTTCAGGAGAGGCTTATTTTGAAGTGGCCAAAGATCGTTCCAGGAAATTTTTTGTGAAATCGAAAAGCTTGACTACCGAAGTTTTGGGCACCCATTTTGACATGAGGGCCTACGAGGATGAAGGGGTTTCGAAGGTTACACTTCTTGAAGGATCCGTAAAAATATACAATAATAAAACAGCGCAGTCCCGACAAATAGTTCCCAACCAACAGGCTTCGGTAGCTGCCCATACGATTAGTGTAAAAAGCACAAACATCCAGGATGTAATGGCATGGAAAAATGAATTATTGAACTTCAATGATTCGGATATTGAAACGATTATGCGCGAAATAGGTCGTTGGTATGATGTAGAAGTGGAGTATGAAAATCCGCCAACCTCAAAAAAATTCTCGGGGGTGATTAGCCGGAAAACGCCGTTGTCCGACGTATTACGGATTCTGCAAAAAAGCGGAATCCAGTTTAGGGTAGCAGGAAAGCATATAACGGTGTATTGACAAAAAGAGGATGAAGGAGGCGCTACACATAAAATATATAAAACAGGTTCTTATAACGCAAAAATGACAGGTTCGCGGATTAAAAAAAAGTTATGATGATTTAAAAAGAAAGCCGGCAGATAGCCTGGTAAACAGATATATTTAAACAGATCCTTCGATTGTTATTAACTACTTAAAATTAATAAGATATGAATTCAGGTACGATTCCTGTTGTAAAGTCTAAAAATTCAGCTTTTCCACTTATCAAATATATAATCATGATGAAGTTGGTTTTGATTTTTACATTGGTTTTTGTTGTGCAATCCCGGGCTACCGCTGTTGCACAGGTAGTTACCTTATCCGAAAAGAATACAACACTGAAATCGGTATTTAAAAAAATAGAATCTCAAACGGGATATTATTTTTGGTATGAAAGTACCTTATTGGATAATGCAAAATCGCTTTCCGTAGAGTTTAGAAACCTTCCATTAAAGGAGGCGTTGGATTTGTGTCTTACCGATCAGAATATTTCTTACGAGATTATCAACCATACCATTCTGCTACAATCAACCGTTTCGCCGGCGATTCTGGAAATAACCGGAACGGTGATGGATGGCAATGGAAATGCTCTTGCAGGTGCCACCATTGCTGTGAAGGGCACCACAAAACGCACTACCTCCAACGCCACGGGTCAGTTTCGGATACAAGCTTCGGTTGGAGACGTGTTGGTGGTTACATATATTGGCTATCAGGAGCAGGAAATTACCCTGGTAAGTGGCCAAACCAATGTAAATGTGGTGATGCAATTGATGGCGCAGGAAGAAGAGAAAGTGGTGGTTACGGCTTTAGGTATTAAAAGAGTGGAAAAGGCGCTGACATACAGTGTACAGGAAGTAAAATCTGAAGAGATTACCCGAAACAAAGATGCGAACTTTGTAAACGGTTTGTCTGGAAAAATTGCGGGAGTTACCATTAATCCAAGCTCATCCGGTATCGGGGGAGCTACTCGTGTGGTGATGCGCGGTACCAAGTCTATCAGTGGCAATAATAATGTTTTGTATGTAATAGATGGTATTCCTGTCCCCAACACCAATGGTGGATCAGGCGCTACCGGTCCTTTTCAGGCAGTAGTAAGTGGTGAAGGCATATCCAGCATCAATCCTGAGGATATAGAAAGCATTTCGGCATTAACCGGGCCTGCAGCAACGGCCTTGTATGGTAACCAGGGTTCCAACGGGGTAATTATTGTTACTACAAAAAAGGGTTCAGCCGGAAAAATAAAAGTGAATCTTTCCCACAGTACCGACTTTTTTACTCCTTTTGTAGTGCCTAAGTTTCAAAACACTTACGGCCAGGCCGATCCGGCACAGTACCCAAGCTGGGGGCCAAAATTAGCAACACCATCTTCCTATGATCCTAACGACTTTTTCCAAACCGGAAATAATATCTTCAATGCCGTTAGTCTTTCGGGGGGTACAGAAAAAAGCCAGACTTTTTTCTCATTAGCCTCTAACAATGCAACCGGTATTATTCCTAATAATAGTTTCAACCGTTATAATGCCTATTTGCGCCAGTCAACGAATTTTACCGATCGTCTTTCGGCCGACTTTACAGCAATGTACATTAAAACGGATGATCAAAATATGATTGCTCAGGGTCAGTATCACAACCCTCTGGTAGGGGCCTACTTGTTTCCTCCCGGAGACGATATTAGAAAATACCAGGTGTACAGCCGGTATGACCCCGACCGAAAAGTGCCCATCCAGTTTTGGCCTTATGGTAACCTGGGGTTAGCAATGGAAAACCCCTACTGGATAACGAATGAAGAATCGGCAACCGATAATATTGACAGATATGCTTTAAGTGTAGCAGCAAAATATAAAGTTTTTGAGTGGTTGAGCATCTCCGGAAGGGCAAGGATGGACAATTCCAATACCCTTACCGAAGTAAGGCGGGCAGCCGGTACAGATGGTTTGTTTGCGTCAAAATTCGGGTTCTTCACTACGTTTAAATCCGCATCAAAAAGCACGTATTTGGATTTAATGGCGTCTATTAATAAAAATATTACAGACGAACTAAAATTTAGTTCCAATATCGGCGGTAGTTACAACGATGATAAGATTGATGGTTTAGGCGGTGGAGGTAACCTTGCAAGAATTGCAAATTTTTACTCAGTTGCAGAAAACACAACTGATGTTCCTACTCAGGCCTATAGTCATCAGCAACTGCAATCTACTTTTGCAACCGCCGAGTTCGAATACAGAAGGTGGTTATTCCTGAATCTTACAGGACGGTATGAGTGGCCATCGCAACTACCACAGGGATTTGCAGCCACAACGTCTTATTTCTATCCTTCGGTTGGCGTTTCCGGTATATTTACAGATGCTTTGAAACTCCCAAAAGATGTTCTTTCCTTTGGAAAACTTAGGTTGTCGTATGCCGAAGTGGGCAATCCTCCTGGTTTTGGAATTACCAATCCGGCATATTCCCTTATCAACCCCGATGCGTACCGGCCGGCACCTTTTCCCGATTATCAGCCCGAGCGTACAAAATCGTACGAAGCAGGTGTAGAACTTAAATTTTTGCGCAACAAGTTAAACGTAAACGCAACGGTATATAAGTCGAACACAACCAACCAGTTGTTAGATCAAAAACTTACCACCGGCGGATTATATACCGATTTCTACTATAATGCGGGAGATATTGAAAACAAAGGAATTGAAGCTACAATCGGGTATAATTACACGCAACCCGAGTTTACCTGGAACACATCGGCTGTGTTCACACTCAATAGAAATAAAGTAAAAAGATTATCAGAAGGATTTACCAATCCTGTAACTGGCGAGGTTTACGGTAAAGACAGTATCCGAAACGGCACAGTAGGGAATGATCTTATCAATATCCTTGCATTAAAAGGAACCATGGCCGACTTGTATATTACACAGGTTTTACGCGAGGATAATCAGGGGTTCCTTTGGGTAGATCCCAGTTCGGGAGCTATTGGTAAAGTAAATATTTCTCCAAGATTTATTGGAAGAACAACGCCTGATTACACCATCGGCTGGAGGAATGCTTTGGCTTACAAAAACCTGGAACTTTCATTTTTGCTGGATGCCCGCATAGGGGGTATTGGCATTTCCTATACACAATCAATAATGGATGCGTTTGGCGTGTCGCAAAAGTCGGCAGACGAAAGAGACGCGGGTGGTGTGGAAATTTACGGAAAGAAATACTCGGATGTGCAGGCGTTTTACAATATGATCGGGAATGCATCGGGTGGATCGGTAGGTATGGCCGCCTACTATGTGTATAGTTCCACCAATGCTCGTTTAAGAGAAGCAGCTTTGGCCTATACATTACCCGGTTCCATTTTTGGTGGAAAAATTAATGAGTTAAAAGTGGCTCTTACGGGTCGTAATCTGTTCATGTTTTATAATAAATCACCCTTCGATCCGGAATCTACTTCTTCAACGGGTACCTATTATCAGGGAATTGATTATTTCAGGCAACCGAGTTACAGAAGCTTTGGGTTTAGTATAAAAGCACAGTTTTAAATTCTAAAGTGAAATTTGTTATGAAAAAAATAGAGTCAATATATAATATGAAGCATACAAGGGTTCTTTTGTTTAGTGGGATGCTGCTTTTGTTCTTCTCCTGTACCAAAAAGTACGCAGAATACAATACCGATCCTTACAAGGCCACTCTGGAACAACAGGTTGCAGACAACTATATCAGCGGTAAAAATTTCCCAGCAATGATTAATGCCGTTACACCCGCTGGCGACCCACCCGGGAAAACAGATTATGTGAACAGCTATCAGATTGCTTTCAATTTGGGGGCAGATTGTTTTTCAGGGTTTATGGGGCAGGCCGGAGATTGGGGCGGCAATACCAATAGCCTCACCTATGGTTTTAACCTGGCCTGGGTGAATGAACAGTTCAGTTTGACAGGAAAGTTAATGGCTGCCTGGAAAAACATAAAAGACATTACCGATATTACAAAAGATTCCTTACAGTTTTCTGTGGCACAAATCATTAAGGTTACAGGCATTATCAGAGCTACCGACAGTTATGGGCCTATTCCCTATAGTGCCATTCCAACTGGTACGTTTACACCAGCCTATGATAGCCAGGACAGCATCTACTATTCAGCGTTTAATGACCTTACCACAGCACGGGATATTTTATTCAAATATGGTGCGGTATCTGGAACACCCCTACGGGAGTATGATTTGATCTATGAAGGTGATTATTTAAAATGGGCAAAATATGCCAATTCTATGATACTTCGTTTGGCCATGCGCATTGTATATGTAGATCCGGCCAATGCAAAAAAATATGCCGAAGAGGCCGTGAGTAACCCGGCAGGGTTATTGTCCACACCCTCCGAAAATGCATTGCACGGCCTGAAATCTGGCAATGGCGCCTTTAACTACAACAACCCTTTAGTTACCTTAACAGAAGGTTACGAAGAAACACGGGCAGGCGCCTCTATGCAATTCATTCTTTCAGGGTATAATGATCCTCGTATCAACGTGTTTTTCAGCAAAGCCACCCTTACAGGCCATACATCGAAAGTGCTTGGGGTTCGAAGCGGTATCAATATTACCCGTTCCCTATATCAGCCTTTTTCACGCTTGAATGTTGCAAATAATACACCTCTGCCCTGGATGCAGGCTTCGGAGGTGAACTTTTTAAGAGCAGAAGGTGCCATCAGAGGATGGAATATGGGAGGCACAGCTAAAGACTTTTACGAAGAGGGTGTAAAAACAGCTTTTGCCGAAACCGGAGTGGGTATGCCGGCCAATTATTTGGCTGATGGCAGCTCCCGACCGGCTGATTATGTAGATTTCGCCAATTCAGGAAACAATGTGTTAAACCCTAATACCGATACTGTTTCAATAAAATGGGACGATCAAGCCCTGTTTAAAGTGAAGTTGCACCGGATTATGAATCAAAAATGGATCGCCTTGTATCCAAATGGCTGCGAAGCCTGGGCGGAGTATCGCAGAACCGGATATCCTCGTATTTTTCCCGTAGTACTGAATAAAAGTGGAGGCACGGTGAATACCAATTTACAGGTGAGACGACTGCCTTACCCCATTGCACAATATAACCAAAATGGGGCCCAGGTTGCAAGGGGTGTAGCAAAACTTGGCGGTCCCGACAATGGAGGTACGCAACTTTGGTGGGATAAAAATAATACCGATAGATATTAATTGTGTAGCTAAACAATCGTAGAACGTATGAGATTTCTATCAAAATATTTTGTTTTCTTTCTTCTGACACCCACGATCCTTTTCACCACGGGATGTACCAAATATGATATTCAGGATAAAGGAATTTATTTTACCGATCTGGAGGGCACCGGCGCTGTTTTAAAAGCACTAACCGTTGATGAAAAGGGTGGAGAATTAAATATTTCGGCCAGTGCCTCGAAACTGGTAAAAAATGATGTATCTGTATCGTTTAAGGTAGATACTTCGCTTATTGATGCCTATAATAAAAAGAACGGCACCAAGTATAAGCCACTGCCCGAGAGGTTTTTTACACTCAGTGCAACCCAGTCCACAATTCACGCTGGCTCCAGTAAGTCGGATGCCATACAAATGAATGTTACCCCTTTTGACAACACGGTGATTGAAGGTGAACAGTTTATGGTACCTGTAAAACACGCAGAGTTAACGGGCGATATACCCTTGCTTCAGGCATCCAGCGTGTTGTATGTGGCCATAGCAAGGGTGATTGTAAATCCGGCATTAAATCTGGCCAGTACCAGCAACGTTACTTTTGCCGTACCCGATCCTATCACCGATTTAGGTGAATTTACAACAGAATTTAGAGTACGGGTAACTGGCACGTTCAGAAACAATATGGCTTTATTTTATGCCTATCCTTCGGAGATTTACTCACGTTTTGGCGATGTAGTGATTCAGCCCAATCAGTTGCAAATAAAGTATAATGGCGTGCAACCGGCGTCTTTAACGGGTTTTGCCGGTAATAAATGGTATCATATCGCCTATGTATTTGATGGCAAAGCCAACACGTTTAAAATTTATGTGGATGGCAGGTTGGATGTTACCACTGCTGCACCAGCCAATACCCGTTTCAATTTAAGTTCGATGGGATTTGGTGGCGGAGGGTTGCCGATGCAGGTGCAGGAGCTGCGTTTTTGGACAAGAGCATTAGCCCAAAAAGAAATTCAGGATGGCATCTGTGCGATAAACCCCGCTTCTACAGGGTTATATGGGTACTGGAAATTCAACGAAGGTAGTGGAAACACAGTGGCAGATATTACCGGCCATGGACACACGGGTACGTTCACCGGCAGCAACGCCTGGGTCACCGGTATCCGATGCCCCGAATAAAAATTTTTAATTAAATGAATTACTATAATGTATCAGTTATGAACAAAATCTTCTATTTTATTGCTGGATTTATTTTTATCTCAATAGTGGCCTGTACCAAACAGAATGTAGCTGAGAGCGTAAAAGTAAAGTCTATGTTGGTACGCTCAGACGACTATTATTCCAATCTGAGGGCATATAAAAAAACAGACCATCCCATTTTTTTCGGATGGTTCGGCGGTACCGGATCCATGGGCAATCCTGAAATACCCGGAGTAATGGATCAAATACCGGATAGTGTGGATATTGTAGCGCTGTGGGGTGGCATGCCGCCAATTGGCAGCTACAATTATGAAACCATGCAAAAAACAAGAGAATTAAAAGGAACCAAATTTGTTATCACCATTTTTGGTAGCGGAGTTCAGGCTTTAATGGTGAAAAACGACAATGCATTATTCCTGGCAGACACGATGGCTGCAATTGATAAAGTTGCAAAATCTATTTCAGATACCATTGATAAATACAAAATTGATGGCTTTGATTTAGACTACGAGCCCAGTTTTGGTGATAAGAGTATTTTTGGTAGCAGTGGAGGTAGTGCTACAAATGACAAATACACACAAAGGTTATTTAAAGCACTTTCTCAGTATTTGGGACCAAAATCAGGTACCGGAAAGCTGTTAATTATTGATGGACAGGGCGATGTAGGCATTGAACCTTATATTGACTATTTTATGCAGCAGGCCTATGGTTCCAGCTCGCCCAGCAACCTGCAAAGCCGGCTGAATACTTATGGCGGAGGTGTGATACCTGCCCGAAAATTTGTACCCTGCGAAAATTTTGAAAGCTATTGGGCTACAGGTGGCGTGAATTTTAATGACCCCGTGCGCGGAATCATGCCTTCCTTACTTGGATTTGCCTATTGGAACCCGGTGTCGGGCCGAAAAGGCGGATGCGGTACCTACCATGCCGAGTACGAATATGCTTTAGATCCCGATTTTAAATATGCCCGTATGGCCATTCAAATTATGAACCCGGCAGCCCAATAAATTGATATTGACCCAAAATAGTAAATTAATGATTATGCGCACGATTTTTGTGTTATTCGGTTTTCTGATTTTGGCAGTTTCTTTTATCGGATGCAGGCAAGAATCCCTGAATCCTAATGTAGTGTACCTTGCCGCTGCAGAAACTTCAATTGCCACATCCCTAACAGCAGATAGCACTGGCGGTGAGATGGCCATTACAGCAAAATCTTCTCAACGGGTTTCTACACCCGTTACAGCAATCGTTGAAGCCGATACCGAACTTATTGCCGCTTACAATGCACTTACCGGCAAACATTATTCGCCCCTACCCAAAGGAAGTTACGAACTTACCGGTAATTCTGTTGTCATACAACCCGGTTCCAATATTTCCGATGCCGTAAAATTGAAAATTCTATCTACAAAAGATTTTAAAGATGGTACTTCTTATTTGGTACCGGTTACAATAAAATCAGTAAATAACTTACACATATTAGAAGCCTCAAAAACCATTTTTGTAGAAGTAAACCGGGTTATAATTGCAACCGTAGCCTCATTGGCGGGGAATTATTTCAAGGTAGATTTTTCTACAAATAACGAATCTCTAAAAGCGATGAATACCATCAGCTACGAAGTTCGGGTGATGGTAAATCAATTCCAGGCGGCCAGTCCTTATATCAGTTCTCTGATGGGGATTGAAGAAAACTTCCTGCTTCGTTTTGGCGACGTTACCGTGCAACCCAACCAATTGCAAATGGCAGGTGGCCTTACTGCAACTAACGTGCCGATGCAGTTTTCCACAGGTACCTGGTACCACCTGGCTGCAGTATATGACGGCGCACAGCTAAAGATTTATGTGAATGGAGAGTTAGCCGCTACAAAAGCAGCCGCACGTACCGTTGATCTTACGAGTACTAATTCGGGTGGCTTTCATTTTGGATACTCTGCAGGCGGTCGTTTACTTAACGGTGC
>JBDHYK010000001.1:0-40980 GCA_039811305.1 Niabella sp. | reverse complement strand
TGTGTTGGCTTTGAGTGTGTGGATGCAGCTCTTTTGATTTTGCTGAAGCGTTGGCATTTTGTCTATCTTTTTCTGTTCGTTCATAGTTAGTCGTGTCGTCTTTTAGGGTGAGTGCTAACTCTCAAATATACGCATGTTTTGATATTCTACAAAAAATATAAAAAAAGTTCAAATCTTTCTTATTTTCAATGCGCTAGCCTCAAAAATAACTGTACTATTGTGCGTTATTTGTATTTATACAGAGGATTGCAATACAAAATACGAATATCGTAAATACGGAGAGCCCCATAAAATTAAAACTGGATCGGTTTGTTTTTAAAACGGGAGAGCCTAATGGCAAAAATGGATTCTGGTTGGTTTTCCCCTATAACGCTGAGCTTATTTCAGCCCATAAAATAGTGTGAAAGCCTATCGGGGCAAAATAATAAAAAATGGCAGGTAATGGACAACTTACCGCATAGAAACTTGTTTAATTTGGGGTCTAAGTATAATGGGAAAGAGGCTTTTATAGCTATTTCACCCATTAACCTACCTGCCTTAAAACGATTTTCAGCGCAACTGAAACTAAAGAGCTATAGCGCTACTACTGCCCGTAATTTTAGACGGCCAGGGCTTACACCCCTGTCGGTAATAAAAATTTCATAAAAATAAAAAGTCCCCTGGAGAATATTGCCTGATTCCCAACAGACACTACCTCCTATCCAGCAAGGGCGAAAATTACAAGCCTGGGTATATGCACAGCTATTTATCTGGCTAACGTATAGAATAAAAAAAACCTTTTGTAGCCCTGAACATCGGACCCTTTATAAAGGGTTTTTATTTTTAACACCTATAAGTAACTGATATTCAAAAATCTACACGTCTAACTTGGCATATCGGGCATTTGTTTCAATAAACTCTCTTCTTGGAGCTACTTCGTCTCCCATCAGCATACTAAAAACACGATCGGCCTCGGCAGCGCTTTCGATCGTTACTTGTTTTAGTGTTCTCGTTTCGGGATTCATTGTAGTATTCCAAAGTTGGTCGGCATTCATTTCTCCCAAACCTTTGTAACGCTGTGTATTTACTGAATCATCTTTGCCGGCGCCTAACTTCTCTATCAAAGCCTTGCGTTGTTCTTCAGTATAGGCGTAGGCAGATTCTTTTCCTCTTTTTAGCAAGTAAAGTGGGGGTTGGGCCAAATACACATAACCCTGTTCTACCAGCTCTTTCATATAACGGTAGATAAAGGTTAAAATTAGGGTAGCAATATGGCTTCCGTCCACATCGGCATCGGTCATAATAATGAGCTTATGATACCGTAACTTGGCTATATTCAATGCTTTAGGGTCATCGGGGGTGCCCACCGTTACGCCTAAGGCTGTATAAATATTTCTAATTTCTTCATTTTCATAGATTTTGTGCTCCATGGCTTTTTCAACATTCAGGATTTTTCCTCTTAATGGTAGAATAGCCTGATAGTTTCTGTCGCGTCCCTGTTTGGCTGTGCCACCCGCGGAGTCTCCCTCTACAAGGTACAACTCGCATTTAGCTGCATCGCGGTTGCTGCAATCGGCCAATTTGCCGGGTAGGCCACCGCCGCTAAGTACAGATTTTCGTTGTACCAATTCCCGGGCTTTCCGTGCAGCAGCACGAGCCTGGGCGGCAAGGATCACCTTGCTGATGATGTTGCGTGCATCTTTGGGGTTTTCTTCTAAATACGCTTCCAATGCGCGGGAAACAGTACTGTCCACAACGCCCATCACATCTGTATTTCCCAACTTGGTTTTAGTTTGACCCTCAAACTGGGGTTCGGGCACTTTTACGGAAATAATCGTACTTAATCCTTCTCTAAAATCATCGCCTTCAATGCTTACTTTCGCTTTCTCGAACAGGCCATTTTTATCACCATAGCTTTTAAAAACCCTCGTAAGTGCGCGCCGGAACCCCGACACGTGCGTGCCTCCTTCGATGGTGTTAATATTGTTGACATAGGAGTAGATATGCTCATTGTAGGAATCGTTGTAGGTGAGCGCTACCTCTACGGCTACATTGGAGGTAGCATCGTGGCCATCTACATATAATACCTTAGGAATGAGTGGGTTGCGTCCGGCGTTTTTGTCTAACATCTCCACAAATTCTACAATACCACCTTCGCTGTAAAAAGTTTCGGAAAGGGTGTTTCCGTTTTCATCCTCTTTTTTTCGAAGGTCGGTGAGCGTAATACTGATTCCTTTATTGAGATAGGAGAGTTCCTTTAGCCTGCTTTTTAAAATATCTCTTTTGTATTCTGTAACCATGAAAATGGTACTATCGGGCCAAAAATGCTGCCGGGTACCTCTTTTTTCAGTACTGCCTATTTCCCTTACTTCGTATTGAGGGATACCGATTTTATATTCCTGTTCGAAAATTTTTCCTTCGCGCCATACCGTTGTGTGCATACGGGTGCTGAGTGCGTTTACACAGCTTACGCCAACTCCGTGCAAGCCCCCGGAAACTTTATAGGAGCCCTTGTCGAACTTGCCCCCGGCGTGCAGGATGGTCATGGCTACCTGTAAGGCGCTTACTCCTTGTTTTTGGTTAATGCCCGTGGGAATGCCGCGCCCATCATCTTCTACTGAAATGGAGTTGTCTTCGTGTATGGTTACAACAATGTTCTTACAGTAGCCCGCCAGCGCCTCATCAATGGAGTTGTCCACGACTTCGTAAACCAAGTGGTGCAGCCCTTTTTCCGAAATGTCGCCAATATACATGGCCGGCCTTTTTCTTACCGCTTCCAACCCTTCTAAAACCTGAATACTGTCGGCGCCATAAGCTGGTTTAGGAGTACCTTCCTGCCCCTTTACTTCTTCACTCATAATCCTTTGTAAATGAATTTATCTTTTGTTAAATGCGTAACGGGCAAATATACAAAAAAAAGCGACTTTTTCTCAATAATTTCTATTAAAAGTAGGTAGAAAAGGAGAACTGAACGCTTCGTTTTGTGTTGGTTTGAAATTGTAAGTCAGATGAGGACTTCTATTCCATTTATACAAGACTCTTGCCTGGTGTTAGGCCACAAAGGAAGGAACGGGCTGGTGGCGGACAAGATTTTTTGAAAAAAAATACTACCCAAAGGGTGGAGATTGGATGTTGTTTTCAAAAATCCCGCAACCGAAGTAAAACTTATTTACTTAGTCTCCACAAAATAAATGTGAGCCGTTTTTGCCTCTACCGAAGCTGCCTGCTTGTAATAAAGTTGAAAAACTGATTATTAGGCTTGTCGTTTTACGATCTGAGCCACTAAATAGGCCTCAGTTGCTATTTTGCCTGCTACATAAACCGTACCTTTCATTTCGCAAATACCCCTGCGGATGGGTGCCGCCAATTCCATTTTTAAAATCATAGTGTCGCCCGGCTTTACCATTTGTTTGAACTTACAGTTGTCAATTTTTAAGAAATAGGTATTGTAATCGCCGCCGCCGGCCAGATTAATGGCTAAAATGCCCCCGCATTGCGCAAGAGCTTCTATTTGTAATACGCCGGGCATAACGGGGTTTTGTGGAAAGTGCCCCTGGAAGAACCACTCGTTAAAAGTTACATTTTTTATACCCACTATTTGTTTATCGGTAAGTTCAATTATTTTATCAACCAATAAAAAAGGAAATCTATGTGGCAGGGTCTTTTCTATGTCTTCAAGACTGTAAACGGGTGTACTATTTGCATCGTATTTTGGAACGGCCAGGGCTGCCCGATTGGCTTTGATGTGCTTTTTGATAAGACGGGCAAACTCCACATTGGTACTATGACCCGGCCGGCTGGCCAACACCTTTCCCTTTACGGCATAGCCAGATAATGCTAAATCGCCAACTATATCCAATAACTTATGGCGGGCAGGTTCGTTGGGGTGGCGTAGTTCCAGGTTATTCAGGTATCCTTCACTTTTTACTTCGATATTATCTTTTTTGAATACTTTTTTCAACCGTTCTAGCTCCTCATCGCTTACGGGCTTATCTACCACAACAATGGCGTTGTTGATGTCGCCACCTTTGATAAGGTTGTGATCCAGAAGCATCTCTAATTCGTGCAAAAAGGAAAATGTGCGGCTGCTGGCGATGTTTTCTTTAAAATCTTGTAAGGTTTTCAGTTCGGCGTGCTGGGTGCCTAAAACCAGGGAGTTGAAATCAATTAGGGCTGTAATTTGGTATTCTGCTGCCGGAAGCATCACCATTTCCACTCTTTTTTCCTCATTGGTAAGGTGCAGATTTTCCTCTAATGTGTACCATGTTTTTTCAGCATCCTGCTCTACCATCCCCGCTTTTTCAATAATTTCTACAAAAGGCATCGAACTACCATCAACAATTGGGATTTCAGGTCCACTCACCTGAATGATGCAGTTGTCCACACCGGTTCCTACCAGGGCCGCTAATACATGCTCCACAGTGCTGATGGTTGCACCGTTTGCTTGTAAGGTGGTACCCCTGCTGGTATCTGTAACCAGGTCGCAGTCTGCTTTTATCAAAGGTTGGTTGGGCAAATCCACACGTTGAAACTGGAACCCGGAATTGACCTCGGCCGGCTGGAGGGTAAGCTCTGCTAAAATTCCGGTGTGAAGGCCTGTGCCACTAATGCTAACAGCTTGTTTTAAAGTATGTTGCTTGTCGGGATTGAACATGTTGTTGATTTTTTGCCAATTATGCGGCAAATATATTTGATTTTAAAGGAAAAACCGGTTCGCGCTCCGGTATTTCTGCTTTAATTCGATTGTTTTTATGCCTTTGGAAGAAGAACTGCTTGTTATTGAAGTTCTTGTATTAGTTTTTCTAATTGTTGGATGCGTTGTTCCAATTCGGGAAGTTTACGGGTTAAAGCCTGACTTCTCAATGCACCGGTGTAATCATAAGCGGGAGAGCCTGTAACTGCCTGGCCGGGCTTCATGCTTTTGCTTACCCCACTTTGGGCGTTTATTTTTGCACCATCGCCAATATTGATGTGGCCTACGATACCAACCTGGCCGCCTACCATTACACCCTTCCCTACCTTTGTGCTTCCGCTAATGCCTGCCTGTGCGGCTACTACGGTACTACTGCCAATTTCCACATTATGAGCGATCTGGATTAGGTTGTCGAGCTTAGCACCCTTTTTTATAATTGTTGACCCAATTGTAGCCCGGTCAATAGTTGTGTTGGCTCCAATTTCTACATCGTCTTCCACAATTACGTTCCCTATTTGAGGGACCTTGGCAAAACTACCATCTGCTTGTGGTGCAAACCCAAAGCCATCACTGCCGATCACGGTGCCAGCATGTATGCTTACATGATTACCAATTACACATTGGTGCATGATTTTTACACCGGCATATAAGGTGGTATTATCGCCAATCTGAACGCCATCGCCTAAAAAAACTCCCGGATAAATCTTGGTATGGTCCCCGATTTTTACGTTTTCGCCCAAATAAGCGAAGGCTCCGATAAAAATATCCTGACCCAAAACGGCAGTTTTTGAAATATAGCAGGGTTCTTGCAGGCCTTTTAACTGTTGTTCTTGCATTTCCTGGTATTTAGCTAAGAGTGTGGCAAACGCAAAATAGGCGTCTTTTACCCGGATAAGCGTAGTACGAACCGGCTTTTTCAGTTCATAAGCTTCTCCAATAATTACAATACTGGCAGCGGTATGGTACAAATACTCCTCGTACTTAGGGTTAGACAAAAAGCTCAATTGCCCTGCCTGTGCCTCTTCAATTTTTCCAAACGAGGTTACAGAAGCGTGGGCATCGCCTTCAATTTTTCCTGAAATGATAAGCGCAATTTGCGAAGCAGAAAATACCATAAATTAGTTTTATAATAATTGATTTAGTCAGATTTTAAAAGCATACGAGCAGCGTGTTTCGCACTTCCCGGCGGCTTCAATGCCCACCTCTGCAATTTAAAACGCCGATTCAATTAAAATCTTACATTACAAAAGTAATATTTTTTAACCCGCATACTCAACTCGGGAGCGATTAATGCGTTGTCCACCTGTGAAATATCTTTCAGACTGCCATCTTTGTACAGAATCGTAATATTTTCGTCCCGGGTGTTGTATAGCGTATTGACAGCCTCGCCCCAAAATGTATAATATTGGGCATCTTGTTCGCTGACCCCCATTTTTTTGGCAGTTTTCCTACGTGTGTTTAATAGAAATGACTTTGCAAAAGGGTCGGATTGCAATTTCACGTGCATTATTTTTCTTTCGACTAAGGCGTTGCACAAAAAAGATAATACTTTATCGGGATGTTGGCACCAGTTCTTTATAGTTGTCATCACATCGTGATCGTCCATACTGCAAAAAGCATCCAGATTTTTGCCAATAACGATATTTGGCTGATGCAAAAACATGTGAAGCGCGGGTGTGGCCCCTGCGATAGTTTCACCTTTGGCAATCAGTTCTTTTGCCCTTCTTATAATCATGATCAGCATTTTCTCGGCTGCCACCACGGTTTTGTGCAGGTAAACCTGCCAATACATCAGCCGGCGGCTCAACAGAAATTTTTCTATCGAGTAGATCGCCTTTTCTTCTACTACTAAATTACCGTCATGTACGTCCAACATCTTGATGATTCTGTCGTAACCAATAACTCCTTCGGCTACACCGGTAAAAAAGCTGTCGCGGTTGAGGTAGTCCATGCGATCCACGTCTAACTGACCAGAAACCAATTGGTGCAAAAATTTTTTGGGATGGGCACCTGTAAATATTTCAATGGCTGTGTGCAGTTGCTGATCCATCTCTGTATTGAGTTTTTGCATGATCAGCAAGGATAATGCTTCGTGGTGTACGCCCTGAATTAATTCGTGTTCTAAGGCATGGGAAAATGGTCCATGACCCATATCGTGCAAAAGAATGGCAATTTTGGCGCCCAGTTCTTCCTCAAAGCTTATAGCCACTCCCTTGCTCTTTAGCTCGGCCAGGGCGTTGCACATTAAATGGTAAGCTCCCAACGAATGGTGCAAGCGGCTGTGGACAGCCCCGGGATAGACCAGGTGGGCAAAAGCCATCTGATGAATGTTTCGAAGTCTTTGATAATGACGATGTGCAATAATTCTTAGTAATAATGGGTGGTCAATGGTGATAAAACCATATACAGGGTCGTTAATTATTTTTCGGGTAGGGGTCATCCGGGGTTATTATTTAAAGAGATACCGGAAAATAGGTAAAAATCCGCTGAATGAACCAATCAGCCCGATTGTTGGCCTTTTCAGTAACCGGATTTTTGCACTTTTTCAGTAATTTCAAAAAATCCGTGTCAAAAATAGCTGGCACGGATGAAAACAAATTATTTTATCGGGTTCCAAAACCAGGGCTTACACCTGTTTTTTCTTTCATATATTGGTCTGCATAGCCAAAAGCCCGCCGGAGCAAATCTGTTTTACGGAATTCTATTTTTTCGCGAATATTTTCTTCTTCACTACCCACATAAAGAAACATCGCGTCAATGGCTCTTCCGGCAATAAACTGGTTTAGGTTGGGTTCTAATTTTTTGTCTAAAAACGGTAGGGCATTGTATGTTTTTACAATGGAGGCATATTCCTTTCCTGCACCGGTGGTTCGAACAGTGCTGTCCACAATGGGGAGAAAGGCAGTCATTAACTCGGGGCTCATGGCTGCTTTAAAAAACTGGGTAGCAGCATGTTTATTATCTGTTAATAGAATATTTGCGGCATCCCGGATGGTCATTTTTTTAATGGAGTTTACAAAAATAGGTTGCGCTTCTTTAACGGCTAAGGACATAGCGTCGGTAAACTTGGCGGTAACCTGGTTCGTTAGCGATGAAAGTCCTAAATCTTTCAGCGTCTTTTCAATTTTTGCTGCTTCGCCGGGGAATGCAAAACGTACCAGAGGGTTGCCCTGGTTAGGACTGGCAAAGGCGTCGAAGCCCTTGAAGAGCCCCTGTGTAAGCGCTTCTTTAAGGGCTGCAATCATTTCATACTCCGAAAGCCCTAAGCCTACGCTTTTAAGTACATCACACCCAGAAAACGTCATTGAGACAGCAAGCAGGCCTGCCAATATCATTTTTTTCATGTTGCTATAATTTTTGTTTTTTACAAATGTTTAGTTTTATAATGAGGGGAATAACCCTATAGGTAGTTGCAAGGCTTAGTTCAATTGTGGGTTGATGGGAGCATTTAGAATAAGTGCATATTCACCGCCCATATCTTTAAGAACGTCTTTCCATAGTTGATCGGGATGGTTATGAAATACGAATTTTTTTTGCGCCAGGGCTACAATCCAGGTTTTTTCTTCCATTTCGTAGGCTAATTGGCCGCTGTCCCAGCCACTGTATCCCAAAAAGAATTTTATTTTTTCAGTATCAAGGGTACCCGAATTGAGAAGTGCTGCCATTTGGTCAAAATCGCCACCCCAGTAAATATTGTCTGTAACTTTTTTGCTATCGGCAATTGCATCGGGGAACTGGTGTAAAAAATGCAGCGTATTGAGGCCGACAGGGCCGCCTTCGTAAACCGGGAGTTTTATGTTTACGAGTTCTGGAGCCAGTTCCTCTACCGTATAGGCTGTTTTTCGGTTCAGCACAAAACCCAGCGTTCCGTTTGTATCGTGTTCGCACAAAAAAACAACCGATCGAAGAAAATTGGGATCGTTTAAATGAGGGTTGGCTATTAATAATCTACCGGCGGATGGGTCAAACATGGTATCGGATTTTTGCAAAATTTTAATCAAAAAGCTTATCAAAGCTGTAAATTTACAAAATCTATCAAAAACTTCAGTTTAAATTGACGTTATTTTAATACTAAAATGGCGGTATTGCTATATTTGCCTGAATATTTTTTGAGGTGAAAAAACTGTTTTCTTTAATTTCTGTCTTTATCAGCTTATCGTTGATTGGCTTAATCCTTCTTCAGGTATCCTGGATTAAGAATAATATAGCCCTGCGTGAAGATCAGGTGAAACAAAAGATAGAAGGCGTATTGAATACAGTGGGTAATGAACTGACTCAACTAAAAGCGCAGTACAATACGGTGCAGGATAATGACCCTTTTGGGTTGTTTCAACATCGTACCTACCATGACGTGTTGAGGTTAAATACGATTGGCTCTAAATTGAGTTCTGCCGACATAAATGACCGGATTCAAAAAGCTTTTAATAATGCCGGGCTGCAGGAGCTGCAATTTGAGTACGCCATGGTAATAGGATCGTTGGGGAACAGCTCCATGATTACCATTGAAAAACAATCCGCTCGTTTTATGGAGGAACAGACGGATACGCTGAACAATTACACCCGGCCGGTTGTGATCCTGTCGCCAAGTAGCTCTCCATCGGAAAGCCTCTCCAGTGATGAAGCACTTTTTTTGGTGGTGAAAGACTGGAAAAGATTTGTTCTACGCTCCCTCACGTTGAACATCGTTTTGGTATTTTTATTTACCCTGGTAATTGTTACCGCATTTTACCTAACCGTTTACACCATGTTGCGACAAAAAAAGCTGAGTGATATAAAAAACGATTTTATCAACAATATGACGCATGAGTTTAAAACACCCATTGCTACCATTTCGCTGGCTGTGGATGCGTTAAAAAATCAAAAAGTGCTGAGTAGCCCGGAAAAACTTAACTATTTCAGTGGCATTATTAAAGAGGAAAACCAACGGATGAATAAACAGGTTGAAACCATCCTGAAGGCTTCGCAATACGATAAAAATGAGGTAGATATAGAATTAACGCCACTTTCTGTTCATCAGATTATACATACTGTGGTGGATAAATTCTCCTTACAGCTTTCCGAAAAGAACGGAAAAGCAGAGCTGAACTTAGCTGCCAAGGATGATGTAATAGGGGCAGATGAGGTGCATTTTGCCAACCTGGTTAATAACCTTATTGACAATGGCGTTAAATACTCAAAAGAAAATGTTCCGGTACGGTTAAAAATTTCCACTCAGAATCACAACGGAAGATTGATTATAAAATTTGAGGACAACGGAATTGGGATGAGTAAAGACAGCCAGAAGCGGGTTTTCGAAAAATTTTACCGGGCCCATACCGGCAATCTTCACAATGTAAAAGGCTTTGGGCTGGGACTTAGTTATGTAAAATCGGTAACCCATACCCATAATGGATCTATTAAATTAGAAAGTGCGCTTGGAAAAGGAAGTACTTTTACTTTAGAATTTCCTTTGGCCAAACTGGATGTTTGATAGTTTGCACCGGGTGCAAAACCGCTTCAGGTTTTCATTTTATTTTAAAAAGAAAGCATCCTGCCACAGAAGTCAATCGGTCTTAGTCTTCGGCCCATAACAAACTGCTATCTCCATAACTTAAAAACCGATACTCGTTTTCGAGTGCATATTGATAGACCTGTTCCCAACGGGCTCCTATAAAAGCCGCCACTAATAGTAAAAGTGTTGAAGCAGGCTGGTGAAAATTGGTAACAAGTGCATTTACAATCTTAAACCGGTATCCCGGTACAATTAAGATTTGAGTTTTAGCTACAAAGTGCTGCTGCTGCTTTTTCTCCAAAAAGTCCGAAAGAGCCTGCAAACTGTCCTTTACTTCAACTTGGGAGGTGGCTAAATTATAAGCTTCCCACTGGGTAATAGAAGGCAGGGCATTGTCATATACGGTAGGATTACGTAGCAGTTTCACCCCCATCCAATGCAAAGTTTCCAGGGTTCGTAAAGTAGTAGTGCCTACTGCAATTATTGGCTTTCCAATATTGTTTATCAGGGTTTTAAGAAAGCTAAGGCTCAGCTCAAAGGCCTCGGCATGCATGTCGTGGCCTTCCATTGTTTTAGAATGTACCGGTTTGAACGTGCCCGCACCCACGTGTAGGGTTACAAACTCGCGACTAATGTTTTTCCCCGACAACCGTTGAAAGCTGTCCTGTGTAAAGTGCAGCCCCGCTGTAGGGGCAGCTACCGACCCATCCCACCGGGAATAAGTGGTTTGATACCGTTCAGCATCTTCTGGTTCCAGTTCTCTTTTAATATAAGGCGGTAAGGGTATTTTGCCCGCATGGTGCAACAGTTCCGAAAAACTTACCGAGGTATCCCCCCAATCTAAACCAATCACAAAACAATCCTTTCTTTTTTCAAGATACGTGGCTTTCAAAAGCAGTTTTTTCTCATCAATAACAAGTGGCATTTCCAGCACAACACCCTTTTTCCACTTGGAAGCACCACCTATAAAACAGAGCCATTTTACAGATTGGGTTTGGTTCATTGCGTGCGTAATATCAGGGTATTCTTCGTGTGGAGAAAGGCAAAATATCTCGATTAGCCCGCCTGAAGGTTTTTGAAAAAGCAGACGAGCCTCTACCACTTTTGTATTGTTGAACACGAATAAAGAACCTTCGGGGATAAAATGATCTATTTTATTGAAGTGGCTATCTATTATTTTTCCTTCTTTATATACCAATAGTTTCGATGCGTCTCGTTCTGGAAGGGGACGAAGCGCAATCCTATCATCGGGTAGATGATACGCGAAATGATTGATAGAAATTTTCCTGGGATCCATACACGGAGAACTTTTCAATAAAAGGTTGTTTTTGTTTCTATTCACAGTTTAAGCAATCTTATCAACAGTTTATGCACAATGATTTATATGCTATGCACATTTATTTGTGCAAAAATCAAACAAAATCCTTTAAAACTCAATCTGGTATTGACTTTCAGACATTTTTTAATTGTGGATAAAACTAATATGATAAAATTTGGTAAATAAGTGGGAAAAAGTGTTATTTTGTGGTAATTATTGAAACCCTTAGTTTAAAACGTATTATGGCAATACTTCTTGGTGAATATGAAGCAACGGTTGACAGCAAAGGCCGTTTTCTATTGCCGGCAGCTTTAAAAAAGCAGTTGTCAGAAGATGATACGATACGTTTTGTCATAAATCGGGGTTTTGAAAGTTGTTTAAGCATGTATCCAATAAGTTCCTGGCAGCCTTTGGCCGAAAAGATAAATGCTTTAAATGATTTTGACCCAAAGGTAAGGGAGTTTAAACGGTATTTTTTAAATGGGGCAACCTTTGTAGAACCCGATAGCGCCGGTAGAATTTTGTTGCCTCCGGCTTTAAAAGAATATGCAGCACTTAAAAAGGACATTGTGCTGGCCTCTGCGGGAAACCGTATGGAAATTTGGGACAGTGCTAAATACAAACAGTTCTTTGATTCATTTTCACCCAGCACGTTCAACGACCTGGCGAGCCTTGTAATGAGTGGGCAATGATTTGTCTAAAACAAGCAGTTTTATGAAAGAAAAAAGAAAAAAACAGAAACTGCAGGCTCCTGAAGCTGAACCATCCGAGACCGGAAGTTACCATGTACCCGTGCTTTTAAAGGAATGTTTGGAAGGTTTACAATTGAAGCCAGCCGGCATTTATGTGGACGTAACTTTTGGTGGTGGCGGACACTCAAAGGCTATTTTGGAAGCATTAAGCCCCGCAGGAAGGTTAATAGCCTTTGATCAGGACAGTGATGCAGCCCAAAACCTGCCAGATGACAAGCGCCTGCTGTTCCTTCCTCAGAATTTCAGGTATGTGCAACGTTTTTTACGGTTACATGGAATTGATAGTGTGGATGGCCTGTTGGCGGATCTGGGTGTAAGCAGTCATCAGTTTGATGAAGGTTCCAGGGGGTTTAGCACCCGCTATAATGCAGAATTGGATATGCGGATGGATCGTCGACAAGCAAAAACAGCGTTTGAGGTGGTTCAAACCTACAGCGAGCAACACCTTCATCACCTGTTTGAACAGTATGGAGAGGTGACGAATTCTAAAACCCTTGCAAAAGCTATCGTGGCAGCACGTGAAACAACATCTTTAAAGACCACCGAGGCTTTTAAAAATGCACTGAGGAGCAATGTAAGAGGAAATCCTGCAAAATATTTTGCACAGGTGTTTCAGGCACTGCGAATAGAAGTGAACGAGGAAATGGAAGCGTTGAAGGAATTGTTGATGCAGTCAAAATTGCTTCTGAAGCCAAAGGGTAGAATTGCTGTGATCACCTTTCACTCAATCGAAGACAGGCTGGTAAAAGTTTTTTTTAAGAACGGAAGTTTTGAGGCCTCTCCGGAAAACCCCTTCAGTAATGCGCCGGTTGAGAGTGAATTCAGGGTTATAACAAAAAAACCCATTACAGCAAGCGAAGAAGAACGAAAAGCCAACCCCAGATCGCGAAGCGCCAAGCTGAGGGTTGCAGAAAGAATATAACAAAACAAAGATCCTATAAAAGAGTTGAAAAATGCCTGAAGGTGGTGATAAAAGATATTGGTTTGATTGGAAGAAATGGTTGAATTATCAATCCATTGTGAAACAGGTGCCGTTTATTTTCTACTTAACTTTTTTAGCGGTACTCTATATATATAATGGCCACACGGCTGAAAAAACAGTAAGAAAAATAAATGTTACAGCCAAGGAGGTAAAGGAGTTGCAATGGGAATATAAAAGTTTGAAAAGTGAAGTGATGTTCAGGAGCAAACCCAGTGAGTTGGCAAAAGCACTTCAGCCATTGGGATTGAACGCGTTACAACAGTCGCCTTATGTATTGAAAGATTCGATAGCACAATATTTTGAAGAAATACCATAAAGAAATTGGAAATTAAAAAAGACATATTATGGAGGGTGTACCTGAGTTTCATCGGTATTGTTATTCTCGCTGCAGCCGTGCTGGGAAAAGCAGCAATCGTACAGCAGGTTCAGGGAGATCATTGGCGGGGAATGGGAGATAGTATGCACCAAAAAATTGTAGAAGTAAACGCCGACAGAGGAACTATTTTTAGCGAAGACGGTCAGATGCTGAGCACCTCCTTACCTCAGTTTGATATTTACATGGATTTTATGGCAGATGGCTTACGAGATAAAAAAGGTAAAGTTTACAAGCAATATATAGATTCTTTTGCTCGTGCCATGGCTGGCTATTTTAAAGATAAGACTGCTCGGCAGTACAAACAGGAATTTGACGTTGCCTACAAGAAGGGTACCCGCTACTATCCGCTGAAGAAAAAAATTTCGTTCGAAGATTATAAAGCATTAAGAAGTTTTCCTTTGGTGAAATTAGGTAAAAACAAGAGCGGCATCATAGTAGAAGAAAACAACAAACGTATAGCTCCTTTTGGTTTATTGGCCAACAGAACTGTAGGACTTAGCCGCGAGTATGTAAACAGCGATGGTAAAATCAAAAAGATGAATGTAGGCTTGGAGATGAGTTACGACAGTCTTTTGAATGGCCACAATGGCAAGCGCGTTATGCGCTTCATTTCAGGAGGTGCGGTGCCGGTAGAAGGCTCTCAGATAGAGCCCGAAAACGGGAAAGACATCTACACTACGTTGGATGTGAACATGCAAGATATTGTTGAAAACGCCTTACTGGGAATGGTGAAACAAGCACAGGCGGAATACGGTACGGCAATATTGATGGAAACAAAAACAGGAAAGATCAAAGCAATTGCTAATTTAGGAAGAACGCCAGGAGACACGATATATTGGGAAAACGATAACTATGCGCTAAGGAATACCGAGCCAGGCTCTACCATTAAATTAGCCACTTTTTTAGCGGCATTAGACAAAGGCTCTTCTAAACCCGGCGACCTTATAGAAGTAGGCAGTTCTGGCAGCATGCAGGTAGGCCCCAGAATAATTACCGACGCACACCGCATGTACAAGCCTGTAATAACTATTGAAGAATGTATTGCACACAGTTCTAACGTAGGAATGGGGAAGGTGGCTTTGAAAGGGTTTGGTAGCAACCCCATTGAGTTTAAAAAGTATCTTACAAAATATCATTTGAACACCAAATCCACCATTGATTTGAGTGCGGTACCCAGCCCACGCGTGGCTCCGTTAGAAAAAGAAAACGGGGGAGTGATGAATTTGGTTACAATGAGCTTTGGTTATGCGGTTCAGATAAGTCCTTTGCAAACGCTTACGCTTTATAACGCTATTGCGAACAATGGTGTGATGGTAAGCCCTTATTTAGTTACCGCCATCCGAAACAAGGGAGTGTTGGTAAAAGAGATGGAACCTAAAGTGTTGGATGATGAAATCTGCAAGCCTAAAACTTTGGAAGCCGCAAAAAAGGCATTGGAGCTTACCATCACCGAAGGATCTGGCAAGTATGTTTTTAAAGATATGCCATTTCTCGTAGCCGGAAAAACAGGTACTGCAAAAGTTGCAGACGGCGATACCAAATACCACGCAGGAATTTATCAAGCCTCTTTTGTGGGTTATTTCCCTGCTCAAAATCCACAATACTCTTGTATTGTTCTCATTCGTACAAAGGCGGGTGCGGGTTTGTATTATGGAGGCCAACTGGCTGCACCTGTTTTTAAAGATATCGCTACTAAAGTGTATTCGATGTATGTAGATAGAAAAACTCCCAAAGGGTATGGGGGGGCTGTGGACAGTACAGCATTCTTTTATGCCGGTAATGCCCGATCCATAAAAAGTGTATTGGGTGCTTTGCAGGTTCCCTTTGTGGACTCGGCCCAGCACAACAATTGGGTGAACTTGTATGCACAGAATTATAAATCCGTAATGAAAACAAATGTGGTGCGGAGTGATGTAATGCCCAATGTACGGGGGATGGGGTTGAGGGATGCCATCCGGTTACTGGAGCCAATGGGTTTAAAAGTGCATATACAAGGCAATGGTAAAGTGCAAACTCAGTCTGTAGCAGCGGGTGCTGCTTTTTCAAAAGGACAAGTCGTTGTATTGGGATTGAGTTAGAGACTGCATAAGGAGGTTGTAGAAAAACTTAAATAAACTAGTAGAATGTTATTACAGGATGTATTATATAAAACAAAATTACTTTCAGTGCAGGGCAATACTGCAATTGAGGTAAGCGATATTTGTATAGATTCCCGTAATGCGCAGGGCGGGTCTGTTTTCATTGCCATTAAAGGTGCCACTTCGGATGGGCACCTGTTCATAAATAAGGCAATAGAAAATGGAGCGATTGGAATCGTATGTGAAATTCTGCCCCAGACCTTAGTAGAAAATATCGTGTATGTGCAGGTGTCTGACAGTACGATTGCGTCGGGGATCATGGCTCATAATTTTTTCGGACTGCCTTCCACCAAATTAAAATTAACAGGGGTAACCGGCACCAACGGCAAGACAACCATTGCCACCCTGCTTTACAAATTATATACAGCCCTTGGGTTTCATTGTGGATTGATAAGTACGGTTGAAAATAAAATTGGTTCAAAAGCAATCCTGTCCACACATACAACGCCCGATGCAGTGAGTTTGAATGTGTTATTGCACCAGATGGTGATGGAGGGGTGCAGTCATGTGTTTATGGAGGTAAGTTCACATGCCATTCATCAGCATCGCATAGAAGGGCTGGTTTTTGCAGTTGGAATTTTTAGCAATATCACACACGATCACTTAGACTATCACAAGACCTTTAACGAATATATTCAGGTTAAGAAAAAGTTTTTTGACAGCTTGCCGAAAGAAGCTTTTGCCATTACCAACCTGGACGACAAACGAGGAATGGTAATGGTTCAAAATACACCCGCCATTGTAAAGACATACAGTTTAAAGTCGGTGAGCGATTTTAAAGGAAAGGTGGTTGACAATAGTATGATGGGCCTACAGGTGTTGGTGGATCAAACCGAGGTGCATTTTAGACTGATCGGAGAATTTAACGCGTACAATCTGTTGGCAGTTTATGGAGCGGCAATTTGCCTTGGCGAAAGTAAGCAGGAGGTTCTCACTACTTTAAGCACCCTTACGGGCGCTGAAGGCCGGTTTGATTATTTGATTTCGCCAAGAGATAAAGTTATTGCCATTGTAGATTATGCACATACTCCGGATGCGCTGCTGAATGTGTTGGCTACCATTAAAAAATTACGAAAAGGAACTGAACAGGTTATTACGGTAGTTGGCTGCGGTGGCAACAGAGACACTACCAAACGACCCATCATGGCAGAGGTAGCTTGTGAGCATAGCGATAAAGTGATATTTACCAGCGACAATCCCCGCTTTGAAAACCCGGCTGCCATTATAAAAGATATGGAAGCCGGAGTGCCCGCCGCTGCCCGCAGAAAAACGATTTCAATAGAAAGCAGAAAAGAAGCGATAAAAGCAGCTATCAATTTGGCGGCTCCGGATGATATTGTATTAGTAGCAGGCAAAGGACACGAGAACTACCAGGATGTTCAGGGTGTGAAATCGCATTTCGATGACAAAGAAGTTGTGAAAGAAATATTTGAATTGTTGAACAAGTAAATTTTAAAAAATCTTCTTCACTAAGAAAGAAGAACAACCCCAAAACGTATGTTATATCATTTATTCGAGTGGTTTAAATTGAACGGGATCAGTTTTCCCGGGAGGTCCTTGATGGACTTTATCACCTTTAGGGTAATGATGGCAGTACTATTGGCTTTGACAATTACACTTGTTTTCGGCAAGCGCCTTATTAATATGCTGCGCAGAAGATTGGTTGGAGAGTCGGTAAGAGAATTGGGACTATGCGGAGAGAATTTGAAAAAAGGGGTTCCGACCATGGGGGGTATAATCATCATTTTGGGAATCTTAGTCCCAACCCTACTCCTCGCAAAATTGAATACAGTTTATATTATTGTGATGTTGATTGCAACAGTATGGTTAGGTGCGATCGGTTTTTTAGATGACTACCTGAAATTAAGGGCAAAGCGTATAGCAAAAGAGCAGGGGATTGATTACAAAAAAGGCGATAAAGATGGACTGGCGGGCTGGTTAAAAATATTAGGCCAGGTTGGCCTGGGTATTACCATTGGTGCTGTGCTGTATTTTAACAGCCATGTAACTATTTGGAGAGAATACATGGGTACACCCAGAGCAGGGGATACCACTATTGTAACCCGAACAATCAATAACCAACCGAAGCATTTTGTGATAACCAAGGAGCCGATTACTACAATTCCTTTTGTAAAGAATCACGAGTTTAATTACTCAAAACTGCTTCCCGCTTCGCTTAGACAGTACACTTGGGTGGTATATATATTGGTAGTAATTTTTATTATCACAGCGGTTTCAAATGGTGCCAACATTACGGATGGTTTGGATGGTTTGGCTACGGGCACCGCAGCGTTAATTGGGGTCATATTGGGGATATTCGCTTATGCTAGTGGTAATTTTCTGTTTGCCGACTATCTTAATATCATGTATATCCCCAATTTAGGCGAGCTGTCTATTTTTCTTGCAGCGATGATCGGGGCATGCGTTGGCTTTCTTTGGTACAACACCTATCCTGCCCAGGTGTTTATGGGCGACACCGGTAGTTTGACGCTGGGTGGGCTAATTGCCGCCATTGCGATTATTGTTCATAAAGAACTATTGATACCCATCTTTTGTGGCGTCTTTTTGGTAGAAAACCTTAGCGTGATGCTGCAGGTTGGGTATTTCAAATACACAAAGAGAAAGTATGGTGAAGGCCGGCGTATCTTTTTAATGACTCCGATCCACCATCATTTTCAAAAGAAAAATTATCACGAAGCAAAAATTGTAACCCGGTTTTGGATTGTAACCATTTTATTAGTGGTGATAAGTGTGGTAACGCTAAAATTACGATAATGAAGAAAAAGTTAGTCATACTGGGTGGGGGTGAAAGTGGCATTGGTGCAGCCTTATTGGCGCAGCAAAAAGGGTATGATGTTTTTCTTTCTGATGCAGGTTCTTTAAAGGACATTTATCGTAATGAACTCATACAGGCGGCCATAGCATGGGAAGAAGGCAGCCATGATGAGCATCGTATTTTACAAGCCGATGAAATTATGAAGAGCCCGGGAATACCCGAGAAGAATGACTTAGTAAAAAAGATTCGTAAGGCCGGCATACCCATAATCAGCGAAATTGAATTTGCCTATCGTTATGCGGGCAATAGTACCATCCTTGCCATAACTGGGAGCAACGGAAAAACTACCACCACCTCATTGATTTATCATGTATGCAAGACCGGCGGCTTGGATGCAGCGCTTGTGGGAAACATAGGAACTTCTTTTGCCCGGCAGGTTGCCCAAAACCCCAAGCCCGTGTATGTTGTAGAAGTAAGTAGTTTTCAGTTGGATGACATTCAAACATTCAGGCCGCATATTGCCGTGCTAACCAATATTACTGAGGATCATTTAGACCGGTACGAGTATCAAATAGAAAATTACATCAAAAGTAAATTTCGAATTATTGAAAATCAACAGTCAGGCGATTACTTTATCTACAACAGTGATGATGAAGTAACCATGAATCATATTAACAATTTTTTCATTCACGCAAACCCATTACCCATTAGCATGGCAAACGAAAATAACGAGGCTTTTATCAAAGATGGCGATATGTACATTAGAACGGGAGAAGAGTTCATGACAATGAGCATTTATGATTTTACACTAAAAGGGAAACATAACCAATACAATACCATGGCAGCATGTGTGGCAGGCGTAACAATGAATATCCGAAAAGATAAAATTCGGGAGGCTGTATTTACCTATCAAAGTTTGGAACACAGAATGGAGCCTGTTGCTACTATAAGAGGGGTAGAGTTTGTTAATGATAGCAAAGCCACCAATATTAATTCAACCTGGTATGCTTTGGAAAGTATGACAAAGCCAACGATACTTATTTTAGGTGGATTAGACAAGGGAAACGACTATACCTTATTATTAGATCTGGTAAAAGATAAAGTAAAAACAATTATTTGTTTGGGTAAGGATAATAGAAAAATACACGAAGTTTTTGCAACCCTGGGCTGCCCTATCGTGGACGTGGAAAGCGCAGCAGAAGCCGTTCAGGTGGGCTTCTCCAATGCTACTAAGGGAGATGTAGTACTATTAAGCCCTGCCTGTGCCAGTTTTGACAGGTTTGTAAATTATGAAGATCGGGGAAACCAGTTTAAAAAAGCAGTGATAGAATTATAAAGAAAGATGTCGGCAACTACTGAAATACATGCACACAAGCACGCTTCATCCATAACCTGGAAGGAGAATATTGACAGGCATACCCGTGGCGATAAAGTTATATGGGCATTGGTGGTACTATTAACGTTAGTGTCTTTATTAGCCGTTTATAGTGCTACAGGTTCTTTGGCGTACAAAAATTATAAAGGAAATACAGAAGTCTATCTTTTTAAACAGGTTGCTTTTATTTTAATAGGCTTTGCCATTATTTATTTTGCACATCGGGTGAATTATACAATCTATTCTAAAGTTGCAAAAATCCTTTTCGTATTATGTATTCCGCTTCTTTTATACACCCTGTTTTTTGGAGTGCGTATGAATGAAGGAAGTCGTTGGATACGCCTGCCCATTATAAACCTCACCATGCAAACTTCCGATCTGGCAAAACTGGCGCTGTTCATGTTTTTGGCAAGAATGCTCAGCAGGAAGCAACAAGTGATCCGCGATTTTAAAAAAGGATTTTTGCCTGTCATCATTCCGGTTGCAATTGTCTGTGTTTTAATTGCACCTGCAAATTTATCCACAGCACTTCTGTTGGGAGCCAGTTGCATGGTATTGTTGTTTATGGGTAGGGTTCGCAACAGGCACCTCCTGCTGGTAGTGGGAATCGCCCTGATACCCATCATCGCACTGATTATAGCCGCCACGGCAAGGCATGCTGCTGAACAGGAAAAAGAAACTGATCATTCGCCAACACTTGCGAACATGAAGAAGTCCACAGGCGGGCTTCTTGCCCGGGTTGACACCTGGGTGGGCCGGGTAGAAAATTTTATGTATGGTGGCAACGAAGCGGATAATGACGAAATGTATCAGGTGAACCAGGCAAAGATTGCAATTGCAAATGGTGGAATTCTTGGTGTGGGGCCCGGCAATAGCAGTGCAAGAAATTTTCTTCCTCAGGCTTATAACGATTTTATTTTCGCAATTATCATTGAGGAGTATGGTTTGTTGGGCGGAGCGTTTATATTGTTTGTTTATATTGTGTTTCTTTATCGTTGTATAAGAATCTTCAAGAAATGCCCCTTTGCTTTTGGAGCATTCCTGGCCTTAGGCCTGAGTTTTACATTAGTAATACAAGCCGTAGCGAATATGGCGGTAACCGTGAATCTTTTTCCCGTTACGGGTGTTACACTGCCTTTGGTAAGTATGGGAGGGTCCAGTTTTTTGTTTACCTGCTTAGCTATTGGCATTATTTTAAGCGTATCCAGAAACGTGGAAACGATGGAAAAGCAAGTAGTAAAAAAAATAGTTGAAACAGAAAATGGAGAATAGAGTGCATAAAAAGATCATCATAGCGGGGGGAGGTACAGGAGGGCATATCTTTCCGGCACTGGCTATTGCGAATGCACTTAAACGAAAAGATAGCAATATAGAAATACTCTTTGTTGGGGCAAAAGGGAAAATGGAAATGGAGAAGGTGCCACAGGCAGGATATCCCATTAAAGGTATTGACATTGCAGGGTTTAACAGAAGTTCTTTGATTAAGAATATTGGATTGCCGATCAAATTGCTGAAAAGTTTTTTTCAAGTGAGAACAATTTTTAGTGCATTCCAGCCAGATGCCGTATTAGGTGTGGGAGGGTATTCAACCTATCCCGTATTGCGGTATGCGCAGAATAAGGGCATCCCAACCTTTATTCACGAGTCGAATTCTTATGCAGGCAAAAGCAATGTTTTATTAGGAAAGCGAGCTGCCAGAATATTTACCGGTTCAAAAGGTATGGAGAAGTTCTTTCCTGCACAAAAGATACTGGTTACAGGAAATCCGGTAAGAAAGAATATTGCAGAGGGGGGGGTAAGCCGGGAAGCAGCGCTTGCTTATTTTTCATTAGACCCCGATAAAACAACCGTGTTGGTAATAGGGGGCAGCTTAGGTGCGAAGTCAATCAATGAAACGATTTTGCAACAACTCGATCAATTGCTGCAAGCAGGATTGCAGGTGATCTGGCAAACAGGCAAATCCATTGATGCACATCTCATTGATGGTATGAAAACGAAGAAGGGTGTTTGGGTAAATGAGTTTATAACAGAAATGCAGATTGCGTATGCAGCAGCAGATATTGTTATGGCTCGCGCAGGCGCTATGACGGTAACCGAAATCTGCGTTACGAAACGCCCTACTTTGTTTGTGCCTTACCCCTTTGCTGCCGAAGATCATCAAACAGCAAATGCAATGCAATTGGTAAATGAAAATGCTGCCTGGATGGTTAAAGATAGCGAGGTAAAAGAAAAAGGAATACAATGGATACTAAAACTCGCAAAGGATAAAGTCTTACAGGCGCAAATGCGTAGCAATTTGGAAAAGTTAGCAATCAGAGATGCGGATGAAAGAGTGGCCAGCGAAATATTAAATGAAATAAAATAGTGCAAAAAAACATAAATATTAGTTCTATAAAAAGTATATACTTCATCGGTATAGGGGGGATTGGCATGAGTGCGATAGCCCGCTATTTTCATTTTCTTGGAAAGAAAGTGAGTGGCTACGACAGAGCCGTAACAAGTCTTACAGAACAATTGGAAAATGAAGGGATTCAAATTCATTATGAAGATAATGTGGCACTTGCCCCAAAAGATGCCGATGTGGTAGTATATACACCCGCTATTCCAAACGATCATCAGGAGCTGAGGTTTTATCAAAGCAACCAGTATCTGGTTTTGAAAAGGAGCGATATTCTGGAAATCATTACTGCACACACTTTCAATATCTGCATTGCCGGTACACACGGAAAAACAACGACTACCACAATGATCAGCCATATTCTACGAGATACAGGATTTGGCTGTAACGCCTTCCTGGGCGGTGTTTCAGCAAATTACAACACGAATTTTTGGAGCAGTACAAATCAGGTATGTGTGATAGAAGCGGATGAGTACGACCGCAGCTTTTTAAAGCTAAGCCCCGATATTGCGATCATTACATCGGCCGATGCCGATCATCTGGATATTTATGGCACGGAAGAAAATGTGAAGCAAGCTTTCAGAGACTTTGTTGCTAAAATAAAAGAAGGAGGGTTGTTGGTGAAGAAATTTGCAGTGGACAGGAAAATGAGTGCTTCCCGAACGCTAAGCTACAGCTTGCAAAACGAATCTGCCACGGTTCATGCAACAAACTTAACCTTGCAGGATGGGGGTTATACATTCGATGTGGTACTGCCCGATTCAGTAATAGATGCCCTGCAGCTGAACATGGGAGGCATGCACAATGTAGAGAATATGGTTGCAGCCGTTGCGGTGGCTCATTCCCTCGAAATTGAACCGGACAAAATACGAAATGCAGTAGCCTCTTTTAAAGGCGTAAAAAGGCGGTTTGAATATATTATCAAAAAGAAAGAGATTGTATTTATTGATGATTACGCGCACCATCCTCAGGAATTGCGTGCGCTGATACAGGGAGTGAAGTCTTTGTTTCGGCAAAAAAGGTGCACGGTTATTTTTCAACCCCATTTGTTTAGTCGTACCCGAGATTTTGCAGCCGATTTTGCAGAAGTATTAGATACTGCTGATCGGGTGATTTTATTACCGATCTATCCTGCCAGAGAAACTCCAATTGCTGGTGTAGATAGTAACGCCATTTTAAACCTGATGCAATCGGAATCTAAGTCTGTAATGACGAAAGACGGGTTGTTGGATTGGTTGCAACAGGTTTTTCTGAGAAACAGAAACATGGAATTTGGAGAAGTGATTGTGACCGCAGGAGCCGGTAATATTGATCAGTTAGTAGAACCTATAAAAAGAATATTAGAGAAATAATATGGTAATAAAGCGAACCATAAAACGATTTTTTCTGACGCTCATGTGGTTGGGTGTAGCAGTGGCTATGTTCTTGGTGGTATCAGCAGCAATCAAAGTACAGGAAACTCGGTTGTGCACAGGGTATGAAATTTCGATCAGCGGTTTCGATCCTAAAAATTTGTTCACATCAAATAAGAATATTGAGACGTTATTAAAAGAAGCAACGAAAAGTGATCTTGTCGGATTGCGCATCAGCGAGTTTGATTTGCCAAGAATTGAAGACTTGTTAGAACAAAGTGCCTGGGTGTATAACGCAGAACTCTATTTTGATAATGTCAACAGGCTAAAAGTAAATATTATTGAACGTGAACCATTAGCAAGGGTTTTTGCAACCGATGGTACTTCATTTTATATTGATGCCGCAGGAAAGAATATACCCCTGTCCGAAAAAATATCTTTAGACGTGCCAGTCTTTACAGGTTTCCCTGTGAAGAAAGCATTTAACAGATCGGATAGTGTGATGCTTCAAAATGTAATTGCAACTGCCTCATTTATCAATAGCGATACCTTTTGGGCCTCACAGGTTGCAGAAATACACATAAATCCCTGTGGCGCTGATTGCTGGAATATGGAAATGATTCCTGTAGTAGGTAATCACCGTGTAGGTTTAGGAGATGGTAGTGATATTGTGTCCAAATTCCACCGCTTGTACCTTTTCTACGATCAGGTTTTAAAACGAGTGGGTTTTGATAAGTATCAAAAGTTAGACGTTCAGTATTCGGGTCAGATTATTGGGGAAAGAGGCAACTATACACGGGTTGACTCCATCCAGTTACGAAAAAATATCGAAGATCTTTTACATCAGTCAAGGAAACTGAATACGTTAATTGAAGAGGCTCCCGTCTATTCTTTAGTGAAATTTGAAGCTCCTGATTCTGCATTGCAAGTACCAACTGAACCGGTAACTGAAACTCCAGAGACTTCTCCTTTAAAGGCTGTTGTTGAAAATTCTGATGAAAAGGAAGGGTCAACACCTGATACAAAAGTTAAGGTAGCTGAAACGCCAATCCCTGTGGCACTACCTAAAAAAGAAGTGATCGAAAAACCGACCTTACCTAAAACAGTAGCACCTAAAAAAGCCACAGTCAAAATAGTAGAAAAGAACACAAAAACGCATGTAACGGCGCCAACACCCAAAAGCACGACAGCTGCTAAAATAGATGAGGATCGCAAGGTGATTGCCACCAAACCCAATTCAGCCAAGCCTGCAGAAAAGAAAGCACCAACGAAAACTGCATCGCCAGGCTTCAACCCTGTCAAGGTTGTGGAAAAGAAATCGGAAGGGAAGAGCGTAGCTCCAAAAGTTAAAAGCACGGTTGCCGCAAAAAAGGTAGAAGAACATAAGTCCGGTGTTTCAAAATCCGGCAACAGCAAGTCATCAGAAAAAGGAGCGGAGCCGAAAGTAGAAGCAACAAAGAAAAAGATATCAGCACCAACGGAAAAAAAGAAGGAAGCGGATCGTGCAAAAGTTACAACAAAAGCAAATTCTGTTAAAGAGCAGGTGAAAAAAGGAGACAGCGACAAAAGCAAAAATCCGCCGAAGGCAGTAAAGACAACGAATAAGAAACCTGAAGAAAAGAAGCCCAAGGCAATTATGAAGAAAATAGAAAATTAATTTTTTTGAAACAACTTAAAACTGTATAATATGAACTCTGAACAACCCATTATTGTAGGATTAGATATTGGCACAACTAAGATTGCCGTAATTGCCGGACGAAAAAACGAATTTGGCAAATTAGAAATACTTGGTTTTGGCAAAGCCAATTCCAACGGGGTTAAACACGGTCAGGTATTGAACATTGATGATACCGTTAAAGCGATTCAAGGCGCCTTAGCAAACAGCCAGGCATTGAACCCTGACCTGAATATAGACGAGGTATATGTTGGCGTTGCAGGCCATCATATAAAAAGTTTGCAAACCCGGGGGGATATTGTAAGAGAAAATGAGGAAGAGGAAATTACGCAGGCAGAGGTGGACATCCTTGTCAGCAAACAATACAAAACCTATATCCCTGCCGGAGATCAGATAATTGACGTAATCCCTCAGGAATATACGGTGGACAATATGCCCAATATTGTAAAACCAATTGGATACAGTGGAGTGAAATTGGGGGCTAATTTTCATATCATTACAGGAGATAAAAATGCCGTAAGAAATATTAACAGGGCTGTAGGCAAAGCCGGGTTAATTACGAAGGATTTGGTACTGCAGCCCCTCGCATCCGCTGCTGCCGTGATGGGTCAGGAGGATCTGGAAGCCGGTGTAGCCATTGTAGATATTGGTGGTGGCACTACCGATCTTGCTGTTTTTGCCGAAGGAGTACTACGCCAAACGGCTGTGATTCCTTTTGCCGGAGAGAATATTACAGCGGATATAAAAGCAGGTTTAGGAGTATTACGTAGCCAGGCAGAACAAATGAAGGTTCAGTATGGGAGTGCTCTTGCAAACGAAGCAAAGGCCAATGCCTACATTACGATTCCGGGGTTAAGAGGTATGCCAGCAAAAGAAATCAGTGTGAAGAACCTGGCCAACATTATTCAGGCAAGAATGAGTGAGATATTGGATTTTGTAACCTATCACCTGAAACAAATTGGCATGGACAATCGCCAACTTACCGGCGGCATCGTGTTAACAGGTGGAGGTTCTCAGTTGAAACACCTAATTCAATTAACCGAGTACGTTACCGGCCTCCCGGCAAGAATAGGCCTGCCCAATGAGCATTTAGCAGCCGGCCATATTGAGGAATTAGCAAAGCCAACGTATTCAACTTGTTTGGGATTGATATTGAAAGGGTATGACGATTTTGAAAATAATAGAAAGATATTTGGGAAAGGGCTGAAACCCATCGAGGTTCCTGCCAGTTTATTAATCCAGCCCGATGATCTTCTTGCGAGCATTGAAACTGGCGAAACAACGGGGGGAGAAGCGGAAATTGGAGAAATCAGACCCAAAAGAACCAAACCCTTATTTGGTTTCTGGAATGGCTTCAAGGATCGCCTGATTGATATTTTTTCGGAAGGCGAGGATCAGCGTTTTTAGTCCTGTCGTTTTTTCACAATTATAAACTAACCCATTTTTAAAACCAGGCTTTTCTTTAAGTGAATTCAAAAAAGCCAAAAAACCAAGTAGTATGATTCAGTTTGATTTAACCCCAGATCATTCCTCTATTCTCAAAGTCATCGGTGTTGGCGGTGGCGGTGGCAACGCAGTCAATCACATGCACAGCCAGCAGATTGAAGGTGTGAACTTTATTATTTGCAATACGGATGCTCAGGCGCTGGCCAGTAGTAAAATTCCGAACCGCATTCAATTAGGGCCACAATTAACTGGCGGCCTTGGCGCCGGGGCAAACCCCGATATAGGCCGGCAGGCTACCGAAGAATCTTTAGAAGAGGTAAAACGAATATTAGAACAAAATACCCGGATGGCTTTTATCACCGCGGGGATGGGAGGCGGCACCGGTACGGGAGGGGCTCCCATAATTGCAAAAATATGCAGAGACCTGGGAGTGCTCACCGTTGGCATTGTAACCACCCCTTTTGCATATGAAGGCAAAAAACGACAGATGCAGGCAGAAGAAGGAATCAAGCAGTTAAAAGAATACGTAGATACACTTTTAGTTATCAGCAATGATAAGTTGCGCCATCAGTTTGGAAATCTGAAAATGCGGGAAGCCTTTGAAAAAGCAGATAATGTATTAGCAACGGCGGCAAAATGTATTACCGATGTGATCAATACCACCGGACAAATAAACGTGGATTTTGCAGATGTATGCACTGTAATGAGAAATGGAGGTGTGGCCATACTGGGTAATGCCACAGCATCTGGCGAAGACAGGGCACAACGTGCAATTGAACAAGCTTTAAACTCCCCCTTGTTGAATGATAATGATATTCGGGGTGCCAAGTGGATCCTGATCAATATCAACGCGGCTGAGGGTGAACATGAGTTTACTATGGACGAGGTTGAGACAATTCAAACACATCTTTTAAGCCAGGCAGGCGAACACTCCGATGTGATTTTAGGTATGGGATATGACAATACATTGGGAGACAATATTGGAATTACCTTAATTGCAACCGGATTTGAAAATAAGAACTTATATGTAAAACCTGTACTAAAGAAAGAGGAAGCCGCCGAGGGTAAAATTGTAATGACACTTCAGCTACCTAATGCCAAAGAAGAAGAAATTGCTATTCAATCTTTAACACAGACTAAGCCTGAGGAGAAACCGATTCAAAAAGAACAGGCCCCGCCTGCTAAGAACACAACGATCGCAGACCACCACCATCTCGCCCCAGTTTTAGTTGAGGATCCTTTCGAGCAGGAAATTCCTATGCCTACGATAGAAGATTTCATAGATACGTCTGAGAAATCTCAGATAGTGCATTTAACTCTTTTTGATGCAGACAATAGCAGTAATAACGTAGAAGCCAATAGGTTAGAAGAAAAAACAGAAGAAGAACCCTCTGTTTTTCACTCGCCTGCTGTACCGACAGAGCGGGTAATGGCGTCCGCTCGTGTTGATAATGAGCTTGAGGATACGCAAGCCTTGCCGCTTCACCGCAACTTCTTAACCAAGCCCAATAATATTTATGAGGAAAGGAATACGGGAAAAACAGCTGAGCCGACTGCTAAGGGAGAACACAAGGAACCAGTGAGGGAGCGACAAATGGAATTATTCGAAAAGCCCGATCCCAGGACAGAACCCAAAGAAGAAAGCTCACCACAAAAAGCTCTTAGTTTGGAGCATCCTCACCAGGAAGAACCGGTTGAAACCGAACAAGAAGTTCAACGAAGAAAACAAATGGAACGCTTGCAAAAACTTAGAAATCTGTCTTTCAACTCAAACGCAGGCGACCCCACCAGTGAGTTTGAGACGGTGCCAGCCTATATTAGGCGTAACATGGAATTGTACAATAATGCATCACATATTGAAAGTTACTACAGTAAGTTTGAAGTTTCTACGGATGACAAAAACCAGGGCCAAATTAATACCATCAATACGTTTTTGGATGGTAAAAAACCTGATTAAGTCGTGTGAAAATTCAAATCCGATTTCTATCGGATAATTATGGGAGTAGTTTTATAGTTGTAGCCCCGGTTTTAATAGACCGGGGCTGTTTGTTATAGAAATGATTATTTTTATATGGAATTTGTTGATATTTATGCAAAAGGTAGTTATAACAGGAGGTACCGGTCTTATAGGATCGGCACTCACAAAAGAGTTACTGGCGAAGGGATACCAGGTTGTCATCCTTACCCGAAAGGAAACTGTGAAGTCGGATCAAGCAGCACTTTCTTTTTCTTACTGGAATATTGAACAGGGTGTTGTTGATGAAGACTTGATTGCGGAAGCAGATTATATTGTGCATCTGGCCGGCGCCGGGGTAGCTGAAAAACGTTGGACAAAAGCACGAAAAACTGAAATTGTAGATAGCAGGGTGAAGAGTGCTTCCCTGCTGTGCCAGGTACTGCATAAAAACCGCTTGCGCCTGAACTTGAAAAGTTTTATAAGTGCTTCCGCAATAGGCTGGTATGGCGCTGATGCTCACAATCCTAATCCAAAACCTTTTACAGAAACTGCTCCTAAGAGCGATGATTATCTGGGTACTACCTGCTTTCAATGGGAGCAAAGTGTACAACCTATTGTTGATTTGGGTAAGCGATTGGTGATCCTGCGCACGGGTATTGTTTTAAGCAAAGAGGGGGGTGCTCTTTCGGCTTTCGAGAAGCCGCTCCAATACGGGTTTGCAGCCATTTTGGGAAGTGGCAGGCAGATGGTTAGCTGGATTCATATTGAAGATCTCCTAAGGCTATACATTACTGCTATGACAAACAATAACTGGCAGGGGATTTATAATGCCGTAGCACCGGCACCCGTCAATAATAAGACCTTGACACTCGAAATTGCAAAGCGCGTAAAAGGTCGGTATTTTACTACTCTGCATGTTCCGGAATTCGTCTTAAAGGTTGTTTTAGGCGAAATGAGCAATGAAGTGCTGAAAAGCGCCACTGTTAGCAGTGGAAAGATACACGATATGGGATTTGTTTTTCAATACCCAACGGTGTCGGCAGCCTTATCCCAGCTTTTAAAAAAATAATAGGTCTGGAAGGCTTGGCATGTATTCATTCATTTACCGAAAAACGAATCGAGGCCTTACGGGACCCCGATTCGTTTTAATTGCATAAGTTAGTCGTTCCAACTTGCTACTACGCTATATTACGGTGTTTTTCAAAGTCAGCAAGGGGTTATATGTTGCATTTATGTTGAACGCATATGGAATAGGAGTTTGAAAAGAAGTGCTATACTCATTATACACAGGGGAGCCTGTTTCCCTCGTTCTGAAGTAAGGCCGCTCTAAAGATTTTAACCCGGTTCTGCCATTATTTAAAACACATTTCATAAACTCGTTTTCTTACTGCTAAGATACGTCCCTGCAAAATGCTGAAACAACGGGATTTTTCCCGTATTTTTTGTTATAAAACGATAGTTTTGGTTTCGAAAAATTAAACTTGCTCTTCAGCTACTGATAGCCATAAGGTGAGTAGGTCAAAATAGCTGCCCGAGGCATCTTTTAGGTATCGTGGCTGCCTGCCAGTGCGCGTAAACCCTTTTTTTTCGTATAAATACAAGGCCTGGGTGTGGTTGGCAACTACCTGAAGCCATAAATTTTCCAAATCAGGATGTGTTTTGCCCCAGTTAATAGCCTGTTCCAGTAAAACACTGCCTAAACCCTGATTCTGCCATTTCGGGGCAATCATTAACCCCAATAGCGCATTATGACAGGTTTTCATTTTCCGTTCAGCTTTCAGTTCGAGGCAACCAATAATTTTTCCCCTGTAGGTAGCAACTAATAAAAGGGTAGCAGGGTGCGTATTAAACTGCTGAATGCGAGCCGCTTCTTCTCTTTTTGTAGGGAAAAATTCACCTTTAGAACTGGTGGAAAAAGGGCAGTTTGCTATAAATTCCATCTTCAGTATTATGAGTGCCGGGGCGTCTTTTTTTACTGCCTTTCTGATTGTTACACTTGCTCCGTTTTTCAATACAGGGTGGTCAGGTTCAAATTTCATCGAACTAAGATACTGTTTTGCTGCACAAATAGTAATACATTTGAGGACATGGTTTCCCTAAAAAATAATAAGAACCACCGGTTGATTGGTTGGGCACTGCTTGTGGGTATTGCCCTCTTTATAAAAGTACTGTCGTATTTTCCCGATATTGTAGAAAAATACTACACGTTCGGGTTTTACCCCTTCATTTCCGGTATGTTAAGAAGAATTACCGGTTGGGCTCCTTTTAGCTTCGGAGATTTGTTATACAGTGTAGCCCTTGTTGTAGGTATCAGGTGGCTATTGAAAATAATAAAAACGGTTAAAAATAAAAAGATTACATTTTCACTTGTAAAAAAACAGTTCCGAAAAATAGTTTTTGTGGGCATCTCGGTCTATGTGATTTTTTATAGTTTTTGGGGGCTGAACTATTCGCGTACGGGCATTTCACAACGGTTACAACTGCGGGAAGATAGCTATTCGGTTCAGGATCTGGACACTTTGGTGCAAATACTGCACACCCGGCTCAACAACAACGCAGCACAACTCACCCCCGCCATACGCGATTCGTTTCGCTTGCATAAAAACCTGTTTCAGGGGGCGGTAACGGCTTACAAAGTATCTGAAAAAGAGTTTCCTTTTCTTTCCTATTCTGTAAAAAGTGTGAAACCTTCATTATTTAGTTATCTGGGAAATTATTTAGGCTTTCAGGGCTATTATAATCCTTTTTCAGGCGAGGCACAGGTGAATACTACCATTCCTCAATCTGTAGAACCTTTTGTTTCTACTCACGAGTTGGCACACCAGTTGGGCTATGCCAAAGAAAGCGAGGCTAATTTTGTGGGTTTCTTGGCCTGTCGAAGGCATCCTTCTGTAAATTTTAAATATTCTGTATATTTTGATATGTACCATTATGGAATTCGGGAACTATTTGCCCGGGATTCGTCTAAGGCAGAATTTTACGAAACCAGGTTGCACCCCGCAGTGAAAAAAGATGTGGAAGCCTATATTGCTTTTTATAAAAAATACAAAAACCCGTTGGAACCCATAATTTCCTGGGTGTATAACCATTTTTTAATTGTAAACAACCAACCAAAAGGGAATGCCTCCTATAATGACGTTGTAACCTGGCTGATTGCGTATTATAAAAAGTATGGCCAAGATGCGATTTGATAATCAGATTCGAGCTATCTTTTAAGGTAGCGCTTCAGATCCCGATCCTGGTCTTTTTGTTTAATGCTTTCCCGTTTGTCGTATAGTTTTTTACCTTTTGCCAAGCCAATTTCTATCTTAATAAGATTTTTATCGTTGGTAAAAATTTTTAAGGGTACCAGGGTGTAGCCTTTTTCTTTTAGTTTGGATTGGATGCGGCGGATTTCTCTTTTTTGCAGCAGTAATTTTCTGTCCCTGTCGGGATCGTGGTTGTTGACGGTGCCATGTGAGTAGGGCGAAATATGCAGGCTTTTTAACCAGATTTCCCCTTTGTCAACGATGCAGTAACTGTCGTTGAAACTGGCTTTGCCTGCTCGTAAAGATTTTACTTCTGTACCCAATAGTACCATGCCTGCTACGTAAGTAGCATCAATAAAATATTCGTGAAAGGCCGAACGGTTTTTTAAAGAGATGCTGTTAGCCGCCATATTCAGATCAGAGAATTCCGGAAATCAGTTTTTCCAATGCAAACGGTCGAAAATCAAGAGCCTGTTGTAACACAAACTCGGGCTTTAAAGAATTAATTTCTAAACAACCGAATTACGGTGGCCAATTTTTCTTTCAGGTCCTTCCGGTTCACAATAAAATCCAAAAAGCCGTGTTCTAACAAAAATTCGCTACGTTGAAACCCCTCTGGCAGGTCTTTTTTAATAGTTTCTTTAATTACCCGTGGGCCGGCAAATCCTATCAGAGCGCCCGGCTCTGCAATATTTAAGTCGCCCAGCATACCAAAAGAAGCTGAAATACCCCCAAAGGTTGGGTCGGTAAGAAGGGATATATAGGGCAGTTGTGCGTCACTAAGTTGGGATAGCTTGCCACTGGTTTTGGCTAATTGCATCAGCGAGAAGGCACTTTCCATCATACGGGCACCACCGCTTTTGCTGATGACCATAAAGGGAAGTTTGTGTTCAATGCAGTAATCCACCGCACGGGCAAATTTTTCACCCATAACACTACCCAAGGATCCGCCAATAAATTCAAAATCCATGCAGGCAATTACTATTTCCTCACCCTCCGCCTTACCTACAGCCACACGCATCGAATCGGTAAGATCGGTGCGTGCCCAAATATCTTCTAAGCGTTTTTTGTAGGGTTTCAGGTCCGTGAAGCCTAAGAAATCCTCACTGCGGATATTGCCGAAAAGTTCGGTAAACTCCTGATTATCAAAGAGTATTTCGTAGTATTGCAGGCTACTGATTCGGTGATGATGGCCACATTTGGGACAAACATAGGATTGCTCTTTTATCTCGCTGTATGTAGAGATATAGTTGCACTCGGGGCATTTGGTCCAAAGGCCTTCCTGAGTTTCCTTTTTTTCGGAGGTTTTGGTAAGGATCCCTTTCTTCATCCTCTTGAACCAACCCGTTTTGCCCTCATCGTCTTGATCGCCAATGATATCGGCATCAAAATCTTCTACCTGATCTGACATAAAAATAATTAATTTTACAACTGATGGTACAAATATAAGAAAAGGAATGAGTTTCTGTAAAAATGTAGCCGCTCAAAACAATGCCCGGACAGCACCCTGTGGGAAAAGTGAGCGACAAATAGGCTGAGAATTGGAAGGAAGGAAGGGGGAAGATTCGTTTTTTCAAGCTATGAGAATAAGAAAATCGAGGGGACTTACTTCAAATAGGCCAAAATGATACCTGCTGCCACAGCCGCATTCAGCGATTCGGCATGGCCCAACCTTTCAATTGTGATTTTTTGTTCAACAAATTCCATTACTTCTTTTCGAATACCCTTTGATTCGTTGCCAATCACCAGCAATCCCCTGCCGGTTTTTTCAAATGAAGACAAAGGTTTGCCCTGCAGGGCTGCCCCTAAAACCGGAACTGCTTTTACGGTAGCAAGCCAATCGGGTAGGGGGGTGTAAAAAACTTCTACTCTAAACGTGCTGCCCATTGAAGCCTGTACTACTTTGGGGTTGTATATGTCTGCACAGTCTGGGCTGCAAATGACCTGCTGTACCCCAAACCAATCGGCTATACGAATGAGTGTGCCCATATTGCCGGGATCCTGGATGCCATCTAACACTAATGCAAGTTCGTTCGTGCGAAGCACAAAACCTTCGCTCCAGGGGGCTTCCATCAAAGCGATAACTTTATTGGGTGTTTTTAATTGCGAGATGCGATCCAGGTCAATAGTATCAATGGGAGCTACCTCCACCTCGGAGAGGATTTTTTTGTTGTTTTCAATCCAATCGGGCAGCGCAAAAAGTTTTTTTACATTTTTCGGAGCAGCCTTCAGAGCTTCTTCTACTATTTTGGGCCCTTCAATAATAAAAAGGTTTTCTTTGTCCCTAAATTTTTTTTGGCTTAAACTTTGAATATATTTGACCTCGGATTTGCTGAGCATTATAGTCTGTTAATAATAGAAGTTTGAAGAATTTGTTTTTATCATTTAAAAAATTTACCCTTTTTGTTGTCGTTTCATTGGCAATCATCGGGTTCAATTCTTGCAAAATAACCACTTTTGTAAAACATTATCCGGTAGAGGAGCCTTTTGTGTACAAAACAAATATCCAACTGATAGATAAACAGATTACAAAAGAAGAAAAAGCAGGCTTGGAAGCCGGCTTATTCGAGCAATTGGATGATAGTATTCAATCCAGATCGGTAGATAAAGTTTTATGGGCTACTATTAAAAATCCCCCCAGGTTAGACAGTAGCGCTATTAGCAAATCGCTGCAATACATGCATTATTATTTGAATTCGCATGGATATTATAACGATTCCATATCTTTTTCTACAACAATTAATCGTATTGAAAACCAGCAACGCGCTCATATTGATTTCAAAGTATGGCCTGGCCCCCTCACCCGTATTGATTCGCTAAGTTACACGTTGCACTACGATAGTTTGCAGCAACTTGCTGCGCGGTATGCACCTCAGGCGGTTATAAGAAAAGGGAGCCCTTTTGCGCTAACGCCCATTTCGTCGGAATTAGACAGGTTGGTAGAACTCTACCGAAATCATGGGTATATTAAGTTTTCGAGAGATTTGTTATTTGCGCTTTGGGATACAATTGATGTAAGTTTGCTACAGCCTGCGCTGGATCCTTTTGAACAAGTGGAGCAATTGCAGCGGTTGCAGGAAAGAAAGCTACGACCCTTGGCCGATTTAGATTTGAGGCTGCGACCCATTGACGACACTACTCGCGTATCAAAATATTACGTGGGCGATATTTTTGTTTTTCCCGACGTAAGTGCAGACACCCTGTTCCGCCGGAGAAAAACGGTAGTTCAGGATGGACTTTCTGTGATACAATATTTTAATAAATTTAAACCCAAAATTTTTGCTCCCAATATTTATTTTAAAAAAGGCGAACTTTTTGACCAGCGAAAGCAGGTGAAAACCCTCAACCGATTAAATAACCTTGGTAGTTGGCGCCTGGTGGATGTGCAATATGATACTACCAAAAGATGGAATCAGGATACTATTGATTTCAAAATATTTCTGACGCCTGCGAGAAAATTCAATTTTACCACCAATCTGGAAGGTAGTTACAGCCAAAGCGCACTTTCGGGTAACTTCTTGGGTACCGGCATCAACTTTGGCCTTCAAAACAGAAATTTTTTACGAGGAGCCAATCTGGCAAGTTCTAATTTAAGATATGGCGTGGAGCTTAATTTGGGTGAAGGGAGCCTGATACAAACACAACAAATTAGTTTAAACAACTCATTGGCTTATCCCCGGTTTATAATTCCTGGGCTCCACCGTTTTAAACAATCCTTCCCGGGCACGGTACGGTCTATATTCAGTTTAAACGGGGCGAACACAGAGAGGAGGTTCTTGTTCAATCTTACCTCGTTTAATACGTCCTGGGGGTATGAGTTGAGTTGGGTGGCTAAAACAAACGGTATCATTAACCGAAGTTATAACCTGGGAATCAAACTTCCCAATATCGAATATTCCAGAATTCTGAAACGAGATAGTCTGTTGAGGATGATTGAGAGAAATCCTGCCATCAACAATATTTTCTCCGATGGGTTGATTACTTCTACGATTGTTAATTTTACGATGCCCTGGTCGCGCAGTAATAGCAAAACGACTCAGGTGTTCCGATCGAATTTAGAGAGCTCGGGTCTGTTGACCGGTTTGATTCGTAACGAGTTTATAGACAGGGAGTTGTACCGGTTTGTAAAAGTGGATGCTGAATATGCCCGCCTTTTGAAATGGACAAAAACCTCTTTGGTAGTGCGCGCATTTGCCGGTATTGGGTACGAGTTGGAAGCTACACAGAATCCTAATAAACGAGATCAGCTCCCTTTTTACAAGCAATTTTACAGCGGGGGACCCAATAGTATGCGTGCCTGGCAGTTGAGAAGGTTAGGGCCGGGTTCTAATGTAAATTATTTCACGGGCGAAGTAGGTATTCCCGATCGTTTTGGCGATGTACAATTGGAAGCCAATATTGAGTACCGGATGCCATTGATGAATGTGGCCGGCATTCCTATTAATGGGGCACTATTTACGGATATGGGTAATGTGTGGTTGTTGAAAAAGACAGCCGGTGCGCAGGATGAGGTGTTTCGCTTTTCAAGATTAGGTACCGATTTGGCTATTGGTGCCGGTGCGGGAGTTCGAATAGATTTTGGATTCTTTGTCATCCGCTTTGACTATGCCTATAAAGTTAAAGACCCTACCCCCAGTCCCGATAACGAATCGTATCAGAACCGGTTTTTTGCCTACCCTCTAATAAAAGGAAGCCAGTTGCAATTGGGTATCGGGTATCCTTTTATTTTTTAGTTTGTTTCGGTCATGCTTAGGAAGACCCAGACTTTTGCTTTTCTCTTACTGCTTGCTCAAATTCTTCAATACTCAGGGCGTCTGAAACCATAAAATTACCAATACGCGTGCGGCGTAGGCAACTGAGGTGAGCACCACAACCCAATGCAGCTCCAAAGTCGTTGGCAAGGCTTCGGATATAAGTACCGGTGGAACACACTACCCGAAACGCCACAACCGGTAGTTGTGTGGCATCTACTTCAAACTCCCTGATGGTGATTTTTCGGGGATCCAGTTTTACATCCACACCCTTTCGGGCCAATTCGTAAACACGTTTTCCGTCCTTTTTTATTGCCGAATGAATGGGCGGCACCTGATCTATCTCGCCAACAAATTGGGTTGTGGCATTTTCAATTTCAGTAATAGTAAGGTGTTCATAGGGTTTGAAATCATTCGGCTCGCTTTCCAAATCATAGGTGGGTGTGGTAGCGCCAAGGGTGAACGTACCGGTATATTCTTTCTCCTGCGCCATGTATTCGTTAATTTTTTTTGTAAACTTTCCGGTACAAACAATTAGCAGCCCGGTGGCTAAAGGATCCAGTGTGCCGGCATGGCCAACTTTTTTTATCCGGATCAGGTTTCTGATCTTTCGAACGGCATCGAAGGAAGTCCAGTCCAGAGGTTTATCAATCAGCAAAGCTGCTCCCTCCTCAAAATTTATTGTTTGCAAATCTGCTATTGTCATAAATACATACGCTTAAACGGGCTCAATAAAATAAAACCGGCTGCAAATAACGGACAATTTTCGTGCTTTGAGCTGATAAGTTGATTTGTGCCTAAAAAACAATCCCGATGGAACTGTATATATTGCCGACAACTCATTGGGCGTCTAATAAATAATAGAAAGTCATGCTGCAAATGTAAGGGAGTAGAAAAGTCTGGGAAATTGTTGCACACAAATAATAAAATGCAAATTCCGGATTAGTTTGAATACATCCACAATTTTTGGGCACCCAATAAACCTTTGAGGTATTTACAAGTCGAAATTAACATACCTGAAATAAAATATGTGTCGTTATTTTTTAATCAAAATGGCCAATGGCTCTAATAAAGTGATGGTTTTCGTGCTTCTAATGGCAGCTTGCTTGCAGTTTACTGAAGGTTGTTCAAAATCCTCAACCGAACAACAAAATGAAAGCACCTTGGATCGGCCCTATTTTGGATTTAATGCAAAAGGATTGATGAATACCAGCCAGCAAACAATTTATGCAGACCAATACTTCCAACAGGTAACAAACAGATTTAAACCCAACATGGTTGTGCGGGTAACCGGTGGTACCTCTTCGCAAATTACCTTCGGAAACGATTGGACTAATGGGGCGATCACCGATTGGGTAGCGCTTCAAAAGAAACATGGGCTAAGATTCATCTACGTAGTAAACGGAAACGATTCTCCGGCAAATCAAAGTTTGCTAATACAAAGGTGGATAACTGCCGGAGCAAAATTCGACTTTCTGGAAATGATGAATGAGTACTACCTCACAAAATTTGCCAATGGCGACACAAGTTTTGACGAGGTAACAAAAAGGGTTACTCCCGAGATTTATGCCAGAGACATTCTACCTGATTTCTGGGCCGCTTTAGATCATTTTGGGTTGCCCTACTACATCATCTTCGCCCCAGCACGACCCGACCAGCCAGTTGCGCAACAAAAAATGGACTATTGGAACCAGGTGATGATTGATTCTGTAATGAAACAATTTCCTCAGAAAAATATCCATGCTACCCTTCATCTTTACCACAATGGCGATGGTATTACAAACTTCGATTATGAGCAGATAGACCGCATACGTATTAGGCTCCCTTCTGGGCGGCATATTGCTATTACAGAAGCAGGAATCGTAAACGAAAATTTAAGCATACAAGAAGTCGGCACTAAAGCAATCAATCATTACAAAAACATTTTGCCTCATCTTCAAAAAGGAGACTATCTGCTGGACCAGGTGTTGTACAACGAGGGAGCAAATAACAATACAACAAACCTTAGTCCGGTATATCAGGGAATTTCTCCAAAGGGAGAGTTATTGTTGCAATTCATCAATAACGAACTCAGGTAAATTACAAGTTCAAAGAGGGATTTTTTATACAATCGGTATGGAGAAAAAAGAGTTGCAATCAAGAAGCAATCAATTAATTGCAAGACAATAACAATTCTCTATTTTTGCCCCATGAGCCTTTCTGAATTAAAAGACACGATCGTAGCGCTTGCTACACCACCTGGAGCAGGTGCGATTGGTGTGATCCGTTTAAGCGGTGGAGAAGCCCTTTACATTGCCGAAAAGCTGTTTAAAGGGAAGTCTCTAAAAAATCTGCCAAGCCATACGGTTCATTTTGGGCATATTGTGTCTCCCACAGGAAATAATAAAAAGGAAGAAATTATTGACGAAGTAGTGTTGACCCTTTTTAAAAACCCCAAGAGCTATACAGGAGAAGATGTGGTGGAAATCAGCGGCCACGGCTCTCCCTATATTTTGCAAAGGATCTTAGAGGTTTGCATTGCGGCAGGGGCTCGGCTGGCTCGACCCGGCGAGTTTACCCAAAGAGCGTTTCTGAACGGCAAGTTGGATCTGGCACAGGCAGAAGCCGTTGCCGATTTAATAGCCGCCAACAGCAGGGCCGCTCAGCAAACAGCCCTCAACCAATTGCGAGGTGGGTTTTCTAACGACCTCAAAACTTTAAGAGACGAGATGATACATTTTGCTGCATTGATCGAACTGGAATTGGATTTTAGTGACGAAGATGTGGAATTTGCTGACAGACAGCAGTTGAGCCAACTTGTGGACAGAATTTTTAGGCAGGTGAATCATCTTACGGAATCTTTTCGGCTGGGAAATGTAATAAAAAACGGTGTTAGCGTTGCCATCATCGGGAAGCCCAATGCAGGAAAAAGTACATTGCTGAATGCCTTTCTGAATGAAGAACGTGCCATTGTTAGCGAAATTGCCGGCACCACCCGCGATACGATTGAAGAAATACTGAATATCAATGGCATTTTGTTTCGTCTGATTGATACAGCCGGCATTCGCGAGCACAGTACAGATAAAATTGAAAATATGGGCATTGAGAGAAGTCGAACCAATGCTGCGCGAGCCGATATTATCCTGCATGTTATTGATCTTCTGGATGAAGACGAGCAGCACCGATTTGAATGGCTGACCCAATATGCGTCCAAAACCATTATAGTTTACAATAAGTTTCTTGCGTGGCAAAAACGCATAAACCACCTGGGTACACCAGTAGATTCGCTCTACCCGCCCATTGATGCAAAAGAAGGATTTGGAATTGACGAACTCAAAAAACTGATTTATGAAAAAGCAGTCGGTGAAAGCGCAAATATGGAAGCAACGATTGTAACCAATGCCCGCCATCACGAAGCCTTGCAAAAAATAAGGGAAAGCCTACTTGCCATTAAATCGGGCATGAGTTTCAACCTAAGTGGAGACTTGCTCACTATTGATATCCGCCGCGCCTTGCATTATATTGGTGAAATTACCGGCCAGGTAGAAGTAGATAGGGATATTCTGGGAACCATATTTGGAAAGTTTTGTATCGGAAAGTGAATACCTTTCTTTTATTTACCAACTACTTGCTTTTCAACGTATTGTTTAATTTATCTCTTCTCTTTTTTGTTGCCCGATTGCCCTTTTTTACTTATTTTTGTTGCCTATTTGTTGCCCAAGTAGAATATTTGTTGCCCGACATTTTTTTTGTTGCCCGATATTCTGTTAGGGATTTTTAGGAACTTTTTTAACTGAAAGAAATGAAAGTAACATTGCGCCAACGCCAGAAGGGTGAGAAAATTAGTCTGTACTTAGAATATTACAGCAATGGTAAAAGACAGTATGAATACCTAAATCTTTACCTAACACCCGTCCCAGAGAAGGGAACACTTACAAAATTCCAAAAGGATGAAAACAAAAAAATCCTTGCTTTAGCTGAAACTATACGCAGCAAAAGGCATTTGGAATTTGAATCCAACACATACGACCTACACGATAAAGAGAAGTTGAAAAGCTACTTCATTTCTTATATGGAAATGCTTGCCGAAAAGCGTAAGGATAGTATGGGTAACTATGGAAATTGGGATAGTACAATCAAACACCTTAAAAAGTATTGCCCACGGGATATTCAGTTCAACCAAATAAACAAGCAATTTGTAGAAGGCTTCAAAGAATACTTGGTGAAGAAGGCTGTAACTAAGACAGGTGCAAAGCTTTCCACGAATACTAAGAACAGCTACTTCAATAAATTC